>NZ_WPCD01000238.1:0-5105 GCF_009741955.1 Halogeometricum sp. CBA1124
GCGTTCTGCGCCGGCGGCGACGTGAACGCGATGCTCCAACTCCGCGCCGACGAGTGGACGACCGACGAGGCGGTTCGACACGTCATCGACGACACCGCCGGCGTCGTCAAGCGCGTCTACGACTGCGAGTACCCGACGGTGGCGAAGATAGACGGCCCGGCCGTCGGCGCGGGCGGCGCCCTCGCTCTCGCCTGCGACGTGCGCGTCTTCTCGGGGGAGGGCCGAATCGGCTTCAACTTCGAGCAACTCGGACTGGCCGTCGACTCCGGCGTCTCGTACCTCCTGCCCCGCGAAGTCGGCGCGGGCGTGGCGAAGGAACTCGTCTACACCGGCGAGATTCTGGACGCCGAACGGGCCGCGGAGTTGGGGCTGGCCAACCGCGTCTTCGAGGACGACTTCGAGGCCGACTTCGAGTCGTTCGTCGGCGAGATAGCGGGCGGACCGACGGCGGCCCTCAGAACGTCGAAGCGGCTCATGCGACGCGGGTTCGAGGTGTCGCTCGACACCGCCATCGAACACGAGGCGGCCGCGCAGGGCGCGATGTTCGAGACGGCCGACCACGAGGAGGGCGTCGACGCCTTCCTCGAACGCCGCGACCCGGAGTTCGGCGGCCGGTAGTCAGCCGGTGTCGTCGCCGGCCGGCGGTCCGTCGTCGCGGCCGCCGAGCGAGCGAACGCGCCGGCGACGGTGCAAGAGGTAGGCGACGCAGACGGGCGGAAAGAAGAGCGCGACGGCCGCGTAGACCCACTTGGCGCGGCCGAACTCGACCCCGGCGGCGGCGAGGGCGCGGGTGTCCTGCAGCAGTGCGGCCGCCGACAGCGGTGCCAGAAGCAGCGTGTACGCCGACCGGACCGTCGCCCAGAGGAACGTCCCCGACTGGAGGGCGCGCCAGTCGAGGACGGCGAGGAGCGTCCACGCGAGCGCGCCGGTCAGGAAGAGCGCGCGCCACGGTCCCGATTCGTCTCGCTCGCGGTCCTCGGGATGGAGGACGGCGTCCGGCGGGTCTGAACGGTTCACGACCGCCGTTAGGAGCCGAACGGTTTGAACGATGCGCCGGTCGCGCGTCGCCGACGCCGGGGCGGGTCGCGGGCGCGGCGACGGTGACGAAGCCGCGGGAACGGAGGCTACTTGACCGGTCCCCGAGTCCGACGAGACATGAGCGCGGACCTCTCCGTCACAGTCTGGAACGAGTACCGACACGAACGCGACAGCGAGGCGGTGGCCGAGGTGTACCCCGACGGCATCCACGAGGCCATCGCCGCGGGCTTCGAGGAACGCGGGTTCGAGACGCGAACGGCCACGCTGGACGACCCCGAACACGGCCTGACCGAGGGCGTCCTCGACGAGACGGACGTGCTGACGTGGTGGGGCCACCGCGCGCACGACGAGGTGGCCGACCACGTCGTCGAACGCGTGGTCGAACGCGTCCGCGACGGGATGGGACTGCTCGTCCTCCACTCGGCGCACTACTCGAAGCCGTTCAAGTCGCTCATGGGTACCTCCTGTGCGCTGAAGTGGCGCGAGGCCGACGAACGCGAGCGTCTGTGGGTCATCGAACCGGGCCACCCCATCGCCGACGGCCTCCCCGAACAGATCGAGATTCCCGAGGCGGAGATGTACGGCGAACGGTTCGACGTGCCCGCGCCGGACGAACTCGTCTTCACCAGTTGGTTCGAGGGCGGCGAAGTGTTCCGGTCGGGGTGCTGTTACAACCGCGGGTCGGGCAGGGTGTTCTACTTCCGCCCGGGTCACGAGACGTACCCCATCTACTACCGCGACGACATCCGCGACGTGTTGGCGAACGCCGCCGAGTGGGCCGCGCCGACGGACGGGCCGGACCCGTTCTACGGCAACGCCGGCCCACTCGAAGAACTGTAGCCGCGTCCCCGCTGACCGACCGACGCCGCGGGGTCGCGACCCCGCGTCGCAGTCAGTATTTATCCGTCCGGTCCTACGGTGCGACCATGGCAGAACCGACCGGTGGGCAACGGCGACTCATCTTCGGGTTGTTCGTCTTCGCCTTCCTCGTCTTCGTCGCCGGCGTCGTCGTCGTCGCGTTCCTCGCGGGCGTCATCTGAGAACGGACCGACGCACACGGACCGTCGAAACGGACGCGCACTCGGCTCTCGCGGCCGACCGAACCCTCACTCGTCGTCGTCGGGGCGGTGCGTGACGCCGTCTTGCTGGTCCGCGCGCTTCCGCCGGAGTGCGGCGGCGGCGTTCGAGGCGTCGTAGCCGAAGAAGACGTTCTCCGCGTAGGACTCGGCTACCTCCGTCGCGTGGATGAGGTCGTCCAGTTCCATCTCCGCGTCGACGGCGTACAGTTCGATGGCGAACGGCACGTCGAGGGGGTCGAGCAGCGACCGGAACCCCTTGGCGATGGTCTCCAGCCAGTACGTCGTTCCGTAGTGGATATCGTAGAGGGGGACGACGAACTCGTCGACGTACTCGGCGAGAGCCTCGATATCGAGTCCGGCGCGGCGGTAGAGATGCCCCGGATACGGGTCGGGGTACAGCGTCAGGTACGTCCGGCCGGGGATGCGGTCGGCCGCCTCCGCGACGAACTCGGTTATCACCTCGGCGCGCCACTCGTACCAGTCGTCGTCGTCGCCGTCCCGTCCCTCGGCGTCGGCCCACTCGGCGAACAGGCGTTCGCACCGGTCGCAGCGACAGTAGCCGTCGCGGGGGAAGCCCACGTCGTCCAGTCGCACGTCGGGGTTCTCGGCGGCGCAGTCCGCGACGATTTCGAGGAGGCCCGACCGGTAGTCCTCGTTCGTCGGGCAGATGTACGCCCAGTCGAAGTAACGCTGGTCGCGCGTGGCGCGTTCGCCCTCGCCGTCCACCGGGACGAGTTCGGGGTTGCTGTTCGCGGCGGCGGTGTCGCCGAAGCACGACACCATGTTCACCGCCTCCGGGAGCGGTTCGGCCGCCCGGCCGGTGACGTCTTTGACCTCGTAGAACGCCCGGTCGAAGTCGGGCCACTCCACCTCGTCGGGGTTTCGCGTGACGACGCCGTACATGCACCGACGTTGCCGAGCGAACGGCATGAGTCGTTCGTTCGGGCGTCGTCACTGCGGGCGCGGCGTCGAAAGAAACGGAGGTGGTTCGCGGGCGGTTCGTCTGTGCCGACGGCTCACTCCTCGACTTCGACTTCGACGGGTTCGGACCCGCCGGAGACGAGGACGTAGACGACGGCGACCAGTGCGAGTACGAAGAGCAGTTTTGCTTTTCCGGACATACACTACCGTACGTCGGTTCGGTACAAAGTGATTTCCCCTCGTTCCGACGGACGGGAACGTGAAGCGGACATCGAAACTGACGTTCCGGCCAGCGAACGATGTTGTCGTCTCTGCGTCCGAATCGGCCGAGCGCGGGTCGCTCCGACTCTGCACCGGGGGAACCACCCAACGCGGACGCGCGCGGGGTCAGTTCACGTCGAGGTTCGCGGCCACCTCGTCCTCGCGGACGATGCTGCCGCAGTAGCCGCAGCGGAGGCCGTCCGAGAGCACCTCGAACCGGGAGACGACCGGTTCGTCGGCGTTCGTGATGCAGTTGCGGTTCGGACAGGAGAGGACGCCCGTCACCTCCTCGGGGCGTTCGACGCGCTTCTTGTCGACGACTTCGTAGTCGCGGACGATGTTGATGGTCGCCTCCGGAGAGATGACCGAGAGGACGTCCACCTCGGACTGACTCAGTTCTCGCCCCTCGACCTTCACGATGTCCTTGCGGGCGAGGCGGTCCGACGGCACGTTCATCCCGATGGAGACGGCCTCGCCGCCGGAGCCGTCGATGCCGAGGATGGCGAGGACGTTCAGCGCCTGTCCCGCGGTGAGGTGGTCGATGACGGTGCCGTCGCGAATCTTCGAGACGCGGAGTTCTTTCTCGCTCATCGGTGACCCTCCAGCAACATGTCGAGCAGCGCCATCCGCACCGGGACGGCGTTGTGTGCCTGTTCGAAGTACTTGGCGTGGGCCGTCTCGTCCACCTCGGGGGCGATTTCGTCCACGCGGGGGAGCGGGTGCATCACCGTCAGCGACTCCTTGGCGGCCGCGAGGTCGTCGGCGTCTATCTGGTACTGCCCGGCGACTTTCCGGTACTCGTTCTCGTCGGGGAAGCGTTCGCGCTGGATGCGCGTCACGTAGAGTACGTCGAGTTCCGGGAGCACCTCCGCCAACTCGGTGTGTTCGCGGACCTGCGCGCCGCGCGTGGAGGTCGTAGCGGACGCTGCGGGGGAGTTGCAGGCTCTCGGGGCTGATGAAGTGCTGGCGGACGTCGAAGTTGGTCAACGCCTCGGCCAGCGAGTGGACCGTCCGGCCGTACTTCAGGTCGCCCATGACGCCGATGGTGAGGTCGTCCAGTCCGGCGTTCTCCCGAATCGTGTACAGGTCCAAGAGCGTCTGGGTGGGGTGTTGGCCGGCGCCGTCGCCCGCGTTGATGACGGGCACGTCGACGAACTCGGCGGCCATCTTCGCCGCGCCCTCTAGGGGGTGCCGGAGGACGATGCGTCCGCGTAGCCCTCGACGACGCGAACGGTGTCGGCGAGGCTCTCGCCCTTCTTCACCGACGTGGAGTCGACCGGTCCCATGTCGACGGTTCTGCCGCCCAACCGCTTCATCGCGGTGTCGAAGCTCATCCGCGTGCGGGTGCTGGGTTCGAAAAAGCACAGCCCGAGTACCGTTCCGGCGTGTCGCTGCCGCCACGCCGCCGGGTCGGCGTCGATGTCCGCCGCGCGGTCGAGCACCGCCTCGACGTCGTCCCGCGACAGTTGAGTCGCGGAGATGAGGTGGTCCTGACGCATCGTCGGATAGCGGGTCGTGGACCGACTTGAATCACTCGGCTTCGAATCGTGGGTGAAATATGCACGTCCGTGGATTCCCGCTCGCGACGACGCCGACTCGTCGGGCCGTCCGCCGCGAACCGACTCGGGTCAGCCACCCGCCGTCCGCCGCGTCTCCGACCCGCCGCGGTACGCGTCGTTCACGTGGTCGAACACGTAGTCGACGGTGGCGGGGTCGTACGTCCAGAACCCGTAGAACCGTCTGGGTTCGCGTTCCTCGGCGACCAGCGCGGACTTCGCGTCGTCGTCGCCGCCGCCGTCGTGGGCG
>NZ_WPCD01000221.1:0-5877 GCF_009741955.1 Halogeometricum sp. CBA1124
GACGCCGGTGCCGACGACGCCGACCAGGAGGAGTCGCCGGGTGTCGACCCGTCCCGCGACGGCGCCGGCCGCGGCGACGAACACCACGAACCCGACCGTTCCCGCGGGGGCGACGAGCCCCAACAGCCACTCCGGCGCGCCGAAACTCTCCCGCACGCCGGGAGCGCCGCGCCCTGTATCTGCAGCGTCGCGCCTTCGAGCGCGATGAACGCGAATATCGCGACCGTCCACCGACGACGGTTGTTGGCCCGCCGCGTCGCCTCGCCCTCCGTGGCCGTCTCCATGCGCCGACCACGGGACACCGACCGAACTACCTTTTGAAGACGGTCGGCGACGCGTCGCCGCCGGACCCCTGCACACTAACCGTCGGACCTCGACGCACCGACTGCCGGACCCCCGCACCGACCGCCGGGTACGGCCGCGCCCGCCCCGGCGTCACCGCGGAATCGGAATCTCGACCAGCGTCATCGCACCGCTCTCGACGGCGTCGTCCAGCGCCGTCGCCACCTCGTCCCACGTCTCCGGGCGGTACGCCTCGACGCCGAAACTCTCGGCGAACGCCTCGAAGTCCGGGTTCGTCAGTTCCGTCCCGAAGTGCTCGCCCGTGTGCGCCTCCTGCTTCTCGGAGATGAGGCCGTAGTCGTCGTCGTTGAAGACGACGATGGTGAACCCGAGGTCCAGTCGCGTCGCCGTCTCTATCTCCGCGGCGTCATCAGGAAGCCGCCGTCGCCGGTGGCGACGACGACGTTCGAGTCGACGGCCAGATCGGCGGCGACGCCGCCGGGGACGGCGATGCCCATCGACGCCAGCCCGTTCGAGACGATGCAGGTGTTCGGTTCGTACGTCGGGTAGCCCTGCGCGATGGCCATCTTGTGACTCCCCACGTCGGAGACGAGCACGTCCTCGTCGGCCAGCGTCTCCCGGAGGTGCGGGAGGACGCCCGCGACGGAGAACGGTTCGTCGTCGTCGGGTTTCGCCGTCACGTGGTCGACGATGGTCTCGCGGTAGTCCGCACACCAGTCGGGTCCGGAGACGTCGTCGAGGCGCGCCGAGAGGGCCTCCAGCGTGGCCGAGATGTCGGCGACGACTTCCACGTCCGGGTTGTAGTGTTCGTACACCTCGGCGGGTTCGTGGTCCACGTGGACGACGCTCGTGTCGAGGTCCGGGTTCCACGACTTCGGGTCGTGTTCGGCGATGTCGTAGCCGACGGCGACGACGCAGTCGGCGCGTTCGATGGCGTCGCCCGCCTCGCCGTTCGGCCCCGAATCCAGCGTCATGAGCGAGTTGTCGAGGCGGTCCGAGATGGCTCCCTTCCCCATGTAGGTGGCGACGACGGGCATCCCGGCCCGTTCGACGAGTTCGCGGAGGGCCTCGGCGGCGCGGGTTCGGACCGCGCCGTTGCCCGCCAGCACGAGGGGTTCCTCCGCGTCGGCGACGAGTTCGGCCGCCCGGTCCAGCGAGTGGTCGTCGGGGTCCGCGCGGCGGACGCGTTCGCGCGGCGGCAACGGGTCGGCGTCAACCGTCGCGGCCGCCACGTCCTCGGGGAACTCTAGATGGGTCGCGCCGGGCTTCTCGAACTCGGCGAGTTTGAACGCCTTCCGGACCGACTCGGCCACCGTCTCGGGTTCGGCGAGTTGGGTGTTCCACTTGACCACCTGCTCGAACGTGTCGACGATGTCGAGGGCCTGGTGACTCTCCTTGTGGAGTCGCTCGCGGCCGCCCTGTCCGGTGATGGCGACCAGCGGCGACTTGTCGAGGTGGGCGTCGGCGACGCCCGTGAGGAGGTTGGTCGCGCCGGGACCGAGCGTCGAGAGACAGACGCCGGCGTCGCCCGTGAGGCGGCCGTGCACGTCGGCCATGAACGCCGCCCCCTGTTCGTGCCGCGTGGGAACGAACTGGACGTCAGACTCCCGGAGCGAGAACAGCAGGTCTTCGAGTTCCTCCCCCGGCAGGCCGAAGACGCGCTCGACGCCCTCGGTCTCCAGACACCGGACGAGCAGGTCCGACGCCTTCATCGTGACCGCCCGTGGGGTCCGGACTCGGTCGGCGTCGCTGTCGCGTCTCCGCCGGCGGCGTCGCGGGTTGGCTTCATGTGTCCCGGCAGGGGCGGCGGCGCAAAGAACGTGTTCGCCGTTCGCTCTCAGCCCTCGATTCGTCCCGCGATGTCGTCCAGTTCCTCGTCGGAGAGGTCGGGACGACCGCCGGCGACGCCGTGGATGGGGCCGCCGCCGTCGCCGTCGAACCGGGGGACGAGGTGGACGTGGACGTGCGGCACCTCTTGGCCGGCGGCCGCGCCGTCGTTGACGCCGACCGTGAGGGCGTCCGCGTCCACGGCGTCTTCGACGCGCGGCGTGAGTTCGTCCACCGCGGCCCAGAGGTCGGCGGCCGCCTCGTCCGGCAGGTCGCGGAGGCGTTCGTGCGCCTCCTTCGGGACGACCAGCGTGTGCCCCGGAGCGAGGGGGTTCGCGTCGAGGAACGCGATGGTCGTGTCCGTCTCGTAGACGACGCGCGCCGGGATGTCGCCGGCGACGATCTGCTCGAAGATGGTGGGTTCGCTCACGTCCGGGCGGTCGGCCGGATTCGGCAAGTAGGTTCGGGTCACCGCGTCGTCGGTGCCGTCCGTCTCGCCGGGGGAACACCCCTTTGTAGGAGCAGTCGAAACGACCGCCACCGTTCCATGTCGGTAGCGCTGGCCACCGCTGGCATCGTCGTCGCACTGTTCGTCGGCTTCAACATCGGCGGTTCCTCGACGGGCGTCGCGTTCGGTCCCGCCGTCGGGAGTCGTCTCGTCCGAAAGGCGACGGCCGCGGCGCTGTTCACCACGTTCGCACTCCTCGGCGCGTGGACCGTCGGCCGAAACGTCATCGACACCATGAGCAACAGCATCGTCCCGGCGACCCAGTTCTCGCCGGTCGCGAGCGTCGGCGTCCTCTTCTTCACCGGTCTGTCGCTGCTCGTCTCGAACCTCTACGGCGTTCCCGCGTCGACGTCGATGACCGCCGTCGGGGCCATCGTGGGGCTGGGACTCGCGACGGGAACGCTCAACGAGGCGCTGATGTTCACCATCGTCTCGGCCTGGATCGTCGCACCGTTGGTCGGATTCATCTGCGGCGCGGTCATCGGTCGGTACCTCTACCCGTATCTCGACCGCTGGTTCGCCTTCACCCGGTTCGAGTCGCACCTCTTCGAGGTGGACGACTCGGGGTCCGTCCCCCGACCGCGGTTCAACGACGACGCGTCGCCGCGCGACATCGTCGGCTCCCTCGTCGTCGTCTTCATCGCCTGTTACATGGGGTTCTCGGCGGGGGCGTCGAACGCGGCGAACGCCGTCGCACCGCTGGTCGCGCGCAGGGTCCGCTGACCGTCGACCAGGGCGTCCTCTTGGCCGTCGCCGCCTTCGGACTCGGCGGATTCACCATCGCGCGCCGGACGCTCGATACCGTCGGTGACGACATCACCGAACTCCCGATACTGGCGGCACTCGTCGTCTCCGTCGTCGGGGGGACCATCATCACGGTGCTGTCGGCGCTCGGGATACCCGCGAGTCTGGCCGTCAGCACCACCTGCTGCATCATCGGCCTCGGGTGGGGACGCGCGAGTCGGTCGGCGACGGTCGTCGACATCGCCACCCCGGCCGAGAACCGCGAACGGGACCTCGACGTCTCGACGGGCGCACTCGTCACCTCCCGCGACGAGGACGTCCCCACGAGTCCCACCGTCGGCGACTTGGCTCGGGGGGAGGCCCCGCCCGAACGGTCGGACGAGGAGGTCCCCGAGGTTCCGGACATCGGCGCGGCGGACGCGGCCGAACTGGACCGGAAGAGCCTCTTCGACCCGAGCGCGGTCAAGCGAATCGCGGCGCTGTGGGTCCTCACCCCGTCGCTCGCCGTCGCGGGGTCGTACCCGCTGTTTCTGTTGGTGCTGTGAGCGCCGCCCCACGCTCCCCTCCTCAGGGCAGGCGCGCCCGAATCGCCGCGCGGTACTCCGCGTCGGTGTAACCGAGTCGCGAGAGCCACACGTCCTGATAGGAGGGGTGAAGCAGGGGCAGAAGCGTCACGTCGAACGCGTTGAGGGCGACCGGTTCCAGCACCGAGTCGAGGAAGCCGTCCAGTTCCCGGCCGTCGAACGCGAGCATCGTCGCCGTCGCGTGTTTCCCGGTCGAGACCACCACGTCGGGGTCGATTTCGGCCACCTCGGTTTCGAGGTGGCTCCGGCAGTTCGCGCGTTCGGTCGCCGTCGGTTCGCGGTTCGACCCCGCGCCGTCGCACGGGAAGCACTTCACCGCGTTCGTGTAGTAGGCGTCCGGGTGCCCCACCGCGGCCACGAGGCGGCGGACGCGTCTCCCCGAGTGCCGCGTCGTGTACGCCGCGCCCGTGTGGTTGCCGCCCCGCCACCGGTCGGCCCCCGGGTCGCCCGCGCCGGGCGCCTCGCCGACGACCATCACCGACGCGTCCCGCGGGCCGGTCCCCCACGAGATTTCGGTCCGACACGCGACGAGTTCGGGACACCGCGTGCAGTCGGCCTCGACGACGAACCGCTCTCCGAACGGCGTCTCGGCCTCGTCGCCGTCCGCGGGGCGACCCTGGGCGTTCTCGGTGTTCCGTTCGCTCATCGAATCACTGGCGCACCGTCGCGCACGAGGTGCCGTATAGCTGTCCGTGTCCTGACTGCCGCCGTCGTCAGCCGCGAGGACAGATTTATAGTTTGTGGCCCACCTTCTTAGTAGTCACTCGCGCTGGTGTACACACCAACCGCAGGTCCCCCCTCGATGTATCTCTACCAGTTCGGCTCACTTCTCCACACGGAACGAATCGACGCCGAGGAGGGTCCGGTCGCGGCCCTGTTTCGCGCGTTCGAAGCGGTCGACGTCGACGTCGACGCCGACTCCACGGACGTCCTCCACGACTACATCGACCCCGGTGCGCTGGACCGCCTGTTCAGCGGATCGCAGTCGGGTCGGGACGGCGGGTTCGTCGTCTTCGAGATATGGGGCGTTGTCGTGCAGGTGACGCGCTACGAAGTCGCCATCTACGACTCGCTCTCCGTGTCGGCGGCCGACGAGTCGAGGGACTGACTCACTCGGTCAGCGGCAGGAGGACGCCGAAGACGAACGGCGACAGGAGCGTGAGGACGACGCCGGCCGCCTCCGCGTCGAAGAAGAGCGTCTTCTCCCACGCCGGAAGCGGACCGACGACGGCGGGGGCGACGAGCGTCCCGAGTGCGCCGACGGTGAACAGGGCGAGTCCGAGGCCGACGCCGAGTTTGGTCAGTCGCGGGTAGTCGAAGCGTTCGTGTGCCATGTCTCGTGGACGACCGGTATCGAATACAAACGTTTCGTTCGGCCCGCGCCTCACTGCGTCACGGTTTCGACGGCGGCGGCGACGGCGGGGGCGACGCTGACGACGCTCACGTCGCGTTCGACGGTGTCGGTGCCGACGATTCGCTCGATGCCGGCGCGTTCGAGCTTCGTGCGTGCGTTGCGGACCAAGAGCGGGTGGACGCAGGCGGCGAAGACGCGGCGCGCGCCGTCCGAGTCGAGGTGCGAGACGGCCTCGCTCATCGTCGACCCGGTGGCGACGATGTCGTCGACGATGACGACGTCCCGGTCGGAGGCGTCCGCGTCGCTGGGCGTTATCTCCACCTCCGACCCCGAGTGGCGCACCTTCTCGAAGTAGTCGGTGTCGCCGCGGCCGTAGGCGTCGCAGACGTGTTCGGCGAGTTCGACGGCACCGGCGTCCGGCGACAGAAACAGCGGGTCGTTCAGGCCGTCCGGGAGGGGGTCCGCGAGGCGGGCCGCGGCGTCGACGACGGTGACGTGGCCGTCGAAGAACGAGGCGACGGCCTCCTCGTGGGGGTTGACGAGGACGACGCGGTCGG
>NZ_WPCD01000258.1:0-4523 GCF_009741955.1 Halogeometricum sp. CBA1124
CCCCTTCTCGACCAGTTCGAGTCCCTCGTAGGTAGGAGGCCGCACGCGTTGAGGAAGACGTCTGCGACGTTCGACTCCTCGATGTCGTCGATGTCGAGGTTGCCGTCGACGCACCGGAGCCCAGACTCGTCGCAGTGGCCGATGTAGTGGACCAGGTCGTGGTGCGACTCGAACACGTCCGCGAGTTCCGCGCGGGTCGTCCGCCTCTCGACGGTCACGTCGATGTCGAGGCCGGCCGGCCCCGACTCGTATATCTGGGCGGCGTCGTTGTACTCGTCCACCATCCGCTTGTCGTTGAGGACGGCGACCACCGACAGCGACTGCGGGTCCTCGGGGTAGCGAGCCCGGTGTTCGACGCCCGGTGCGTGGACTTGAACACGTCGATGGGGACGCCGTCGGCCAGCCAGCCGTGGACGCGCCCCGCTCCCAGAACGGGTTTCACGGGGGTCACCTCGGGAACGTCACCCGTCTCGGCGCGGGACGCCTCGGCCTCGCGGGCGTGGTCGTCGGCCGAGTCGTCCGCGGCGGCGTCGGCGCGGTAGAAGTCGTCGAGCGACCGCGAGAGGCGTTCGTCCGTGCCGAGCGGTTTCGCTTCGGGCAGGAACACGTTCGGGACGTTCTGCAGGAGGTGCGGGAGCGAACGCACCTGGTCGTAGGTCGCCGAGACGTACATCGAGAGGTGCCAGTCCGGCAGTCGGCCGGATATCTCCTCGAACGGCACGTCGAGGTAGGCGTCCAGTCGGTCACCGGGGTCCGCCCGGTACAGCGACTCTGCGTCCAGGTCGACCTCGTCCAGCAACGCCGTCTCCGCGACGCCGCGGCAGTTCGGGCCGGCACCGCGAACGAGGCAGTCGAGGAGGAACGTCCGGCGGAGGAGGCACGCCACCCCCGTCTGGTACCCGGGGTTCGAGTCGAACTCGTGTTCGAGGCTCGCCGTCCGCAGCGTCGGCGACGCGTCTTCGTCGTCAGCGACCCGTACCTCCGCGCCGAGATAGTGCGCCAGCGAGGCGGCCGGGACGAGGTAGTCGAGACTCGGCGGTAGTTCGAGGACGACGGACGGGTCGGGACGGCGGGCGACGACGCTGTCGGGGACGGACACCTCCTCGCCGAACTCGACGCGGGGGGGCTGCGCGCGCATCTCCGGGAGCGACCGGTCGGCCGTGGCCGTGAGGTGGCCGGCGGGCATCGCCGAGAGCGCAGTCGCGACGCCCTCGGGCGTCCGCGGGACGGTGACCGTCTCCGGACGGTCCGCCCGGTCGGCGACGGCGACGGTGACGCGCCGTCGCTCCGGGAACGAGATGGTGGGAGCGCCGCCCGCGTCGGTCAGCGTCGCGGTGCCGTCGAACCGGACGATGACGACGGCAGCGCCCTCGACGCGGAGCAGGTGGGGCGCGTCCGGGAGACGGACCGTGCCCTCCGCGGGCGCGTCGGCTCCCGTTCGATCCCCGAGTCGAGTCGTCGGAGACGGAGGAGTCCCGGCGGGAGTCTGAGCGCCGTCGCCTCCCCCCCGACCGAGTCGACGGTCGCACGCGGTAGGTCGTGTACGGGGTCGCCCGCCGACCATCCGTCGGCGGCGACGACGGCAGAAGCGGTCCGGGTCCCACGGCTCGGACCCCGGCGTCTGTCGCCTTCACCTTGACCATCAGGTACACTCAAAACCGGCTTTGTCGGGCATAGGTCTGTCGCCAAAGCAGTAAGGGACCGGCGTGGACCCGTTGTGCTACCCGTGTCGAACGCCGGTGTCGATGGCGTCGTAGATAGCCACGACCGTGCATAGAGTTCGGTGCATCGACTGCCAAAGTGAACACACTTATTGGCAAGACGCACGGGGTGTGAGACATGGACTACAGCCACGTCCGCGGCGTCGACCCCGCGGTGGCCGACGCCCTCGAAGGCGAGGAGGAACGACAGCGGAACACGCTGGCGATGATCGCCAGCGAGAACCACGTGAGCGAGGCGGTCTTGCAGGCGCAGGGGAGCGCGCTCACCAACAAGTACGCCGAGGGCTACCCCGGGTCGCGCTACTACGCTGGCTGTGAGTACGCCGACGAAGTCGAGGAACTGGCCGTCGAACGCGCGAAGGAACTCTGGGGCGCCGAACACGTCAACGTCCAGCCGCACTCGGGCACGCAGGCGAACATGGGCGTCTACCTCGCCATGCTCGACCCCGGCGACAAGATTCTCTCCCTGGAACTCAGCCACGGCGGCCACCTGAGTCACGGCCACCCGGCCAACTTCACGGGACAGACGTACGAGGTCGAACAGTACCACGTCGACCCCGACACGGGCTACATCGACTACGAGTCGCTCGCCGACCAGGCCGAGTCGTTCGACCCCGACATCATCGTCTCGGGCTACTCGGCGTACCCGCGCGTCGTCGAGTGGGAGCGCATCCAGAACGTGGCCGACGACGTGGACGCGTACCACCTCGCCGACATCGCCCACATCACCGGCCTCGTGGCCGCGGGCGTCCACCCCTCGCCCGTCGGCATCGCCGACTTCGTCACCGGGTCGACCCACAAGACCATCCGGGCGGGTCGCGGCGGCATCATCATGACCACCGAAGAACACGCCGACGCCGTGGACAAGGCCGTGTTCCCCGGCGCGCAGGGCGGCCCCCTCATGCACAACATCGCGGGGAAGGCCGTCGGCTTCAAGGAGGCGCTGGAACCCGAGTTCGAGACGTACGCCGAGCGAACCGTCGCCAACGCCCGCGCGCTCGCCGAGACGTTCGAAGACGAGGGCGTCGAAGTCGTCTCCGGCGGCACCGACAACCACCTCGTCCTCGCGGACCTGCGGCCCTCCCACCCCGACACGACCGGGAAGGACGTCGAAGCGGCCCTCGAGGAGGCGGGCATCGTCCTCAACGCGAACACCGTCCCCGGCGAGACGCGGTCGGCGTTCAACCCGAGCGGTATCCGCGCGGGCACGGCCGCGTTGACCACGCGCGGGTTCGACGAGGAGGCGACCCGCGAAGTGGGTGAACTCATCGTCCGCGTCGTCGACGACTACGACGACCAGGAGACCGTCGACGCCGTCGCAGACCGGGTGCAGGAACTCTGCGACGAACACCCGCTGTACCCGTAGTCGGTCGGACCGACCGTATCGGCCGCGCTCACCGCACCGACTGCATCGGCCGCGCTCACCGCACGGAACAGTCGCGAATCCGACGCACGCCGGACTTTTGCTGGCGGGGGGAGACGTTAGCGATATGCGCACCCGTAGACGCGTCCTCGCCGCTCTCGGTCTCTCGCTCCTCGGTCTGTCGGGGTGTTCTGACACCCCGCCGCCCGGGACGGACGACGACGACCCGGGACAGGCCGGCGGGACGCCGAGTCCGGACTACCGGACGGCGCGCGCCGGAACCGCGACGGCCACCGAGACGCCGACGGCGACGGCCACGCGCGCCCCACCGAG
The DNA here is from genome assembly GCF_009741955.1 of Halogeometricum sp. CBA1124. Taxonomy (NCBI): domain Archaea; kingdom Methanobacteriati; phylum Methanobacteriota; class Halobacteria; order Halobacteriales; family Haloferacaceae; genus Halogeometricum; species Halogeometricum sp. CBA1124. Next base: position 3,418 of record NZ_WPCD01000258.1, read on the forward strand.
TCGGCGACGCCGGACGGGACGGGAACGCCCGGCGAGACGGCGAACGCGACGCGGACGGGGGAACCGACGGGTTCCGAGACGACCCCTCGGACGGCGACGGCGAACGCGACGGAGACGGGGACGCCCGGGACGACGACGCCCCGCACGGAACTCGACCTGCGCGAGGCGAACGTCGTGGACGTGGCGTTCGAGGCGAACGACGGGACGTACCGCTTCGACGTGACGCTCATCCACGACGACGACGGCGAGGACGGCTACGCGAACTGGTGGCAGGTCGAGGACGTCGACGGGAACCGACTGGGCCGCCGGGAACTGCGCCACCCCCACGGGACGCGCGAGTTCACTCGCTCCGCGACGATGGCCGTCCCCGACGGCGTCACCTGCGTCGTCGTCCGCGGCCACGACCAGACGCACGGCTACGGCGGCAGCGTCGTCCTCGTGAACCTCGACACCGCCGAGACGGTGGTCGTCTACCAGGGGCGCGACCCGGTGGCGAACGCGGAGTTGGCGACGTCCTGTCCGTAGGACGACCTCTTCTGTGCAAGGGGATGGGTATCGGGAGGTGGAAGCGAGGACAAGTATGCACGAATCCGCGTGATTGAAGTGCGCCGACCGCGGCGTTCGACACATGACCGAGATAATCGACGGTAACGCCGTCGCCGCCGAGATTCGCGCCGGTCTCGCCGACGGGATAGCCACTCTCGCCGACGCGGACGTGACGCCGTGTCTCGCCACCGTCCTGATGAGCGACGACCCCGCGAGTCAGACGTACGTCTCGATGAAGCACAGCGACTGCGAGGAAGTCGGCATCGAGGCGCGCGACTACGAGATAGACCCCGAGGCCCCCGCAGACGACCTGTACGCCACCATCGACGACCTGAACGCCGACCCGTCGGTCCACGGCATCCTCGTGCAGATGCCCCTCCCCGACCACGTGGACGAACGCGAGGTACTCCGCCGAATCGACCCCGCGAAGGACGTCGACGGCTTCCACCCGGAGAACGTCGGCCGCCTCGTCGCCGGCCACCCGCGGTTCAAGCCCTGCACGCCCCACGGCATCCAGAAACTCCTCGCCGCGGCCGACGTGGAGACGGAGGGCGCGGACG
>NZ_WPCD01000206.1:0-6591 GCF_009741955.1 Halogeometricum sp. CBA1124
TCTACGTCGGCGCGACGGACGAGGAGACGGCGACGGCCCTCCACGACGTCGCCGCGGCCGTCCTCGACTGAGGGGGTGTCGAGGACCCTAGCAGACGGGAGCGGTGAAAGCGACGAGAGCGGCGAGATACGAGAGGACGACGAGACGGCGACGGAGAAAGGGGCAAGTGCGCGCGGTCCTGACCGTCGAACATGCGCTCTGGAGACGCCCTCCTCGACGGCGACCTGTTGCAGATGCGGTGGCGCGACGCCCTGTTCGCCCACTGGGACGTCCCTCCGGAGACGGTGGCCGACCGCCTCCCCGCCGGACTGGACGTCGCGACGTACGACGGCCGGGCGTGGTTGGGCGTCGTCGCCTTCGTGATGGAGGACATCCGCCCGCGCGGCGCGCCGTTCGGGCTCTCCTTCCCGGAGTTGAACCTCCGGACGTACGTGGAACGACCGGGCGCGGACGACCACGCGGTGTTCTTCTTCAACCTCGACGCCGACGACAGAGTCGGCGTCCCCGTCGCGCGGTGGCTGTTCGCCCTGCCGTACTACCGGGCGGAGATGCGCGTCCGGACCGACGGCGACGCCGTCGAGTTCGTCAGTCACCGCACGCACCGCGGCGCGTCGCCGGCGCACTTCGACGCGACGTACGAACCCGTCGGCGAGACGTTCGTCCCGGACCCCGGCACGCTCGAACACTTCCTGACGGAGAACTACCGCTTCTACACGGCCGGCCGCCGCCTCTACTACGGCGACATCGCGCACCCGCCGTGGCCGTTGCGGGAGGCGACGGCCGACCTCCGGTCGAACACGCTGTTCGCTGCCAACGGGTTCGACCGACCGGCCGGCGACCCGGTCCTGCACTACTCACCCGGGACGGACGTGACCGCCGGCCGCATCCACCGGGTCGGAGACTGACGGCGCGCGACGGTGACTGCGTCGCGGACTCAGTCCCGACCCGTCTCCACGGCCATCTCCTCGAACGTAGCTTCGACCGTCTCACCGTACCCGTTCGAACCCGACGACGACGGAGCGAAACCGCCGGGTTTCAAGCGACGACGGACGCAGGGGAGGATATGGTACTCGACACCGTGATGACCACGTTGCACGTTCTCACCGGAGCGCTCTGGGTCGGAAGCGTCGTGTTCGTCGCCGGCGTCGTGTTGCCCGCCGCACTCGACGGGTCACTCGACGCCGCGCCGTTAGAGACGTTCGCCGACAGACTCGTCTACGGGTCCCGCGCCGCGTCCGTCGTGATGTTCCTCACCGGCGGCCACATGGCCGGCACCGGCTACACGTTCGACTTGCTCCTGAACTCCAGTCGCGGCCACCTCGTCCTCGCGATGCTCTTCCTGTGGCTGGTGCTCTCCGCACTCGTCGAAATCGGCCGGAGCCGCCTCGTCGAGGGCCTGCAGGAGAAGCGCGTCCGGTCGCCCGCACGGAACGCGATGGGCGTCTTCCGCGCGGCGGCCGTCGTCGGCGTCCTCCTCCTCGTGAACGCCGGCCTCCTCGCCTCCGACGTCGCCCTCTATTGAGACTACCGAGAGATACCGAGAAGATATAGAAGTATAGCACAGAATATATATCTGTTCGATATTTTTATTTCCGAGAGCGGTCGCACCGTCGGACGAGATGCCAGGGACGGACCACACCGCCGACGAAGACGCCCCGCTGACCATCGAGTTCTGCGCGCGAGACGGACGCATCGTCGTCCATCGAGACACGGCGCTGGGAACAGTCACCCGCACCGTCGAACGATGACCGGCCGGTTCGACGACGCGACCGGCCGGCGTCCGGCCGGCCGGGACGCAGGTCCGCTCCTCGCGCGCCTTCGACGGCCCGCCTCCCACACCCGGACGCGAATCGCCGTCGTCTCCGACCCCCATCTCACGCCGACGGCGACGGGGACGTGGAAAGCGTACCACCGGACCGAGACGCGCCTCCGGGCGGCCGTCGACGCCATCAACGACCTGAACGTGGACGCGACGCTCGGTCTGGGCGACCTGACGAGGGACGGCCGGCCCGAGGAGTTCGACTGCGCGGACGAACTCCTCGCCGGCCTGGACGCGCCGTTCTGCTCCGTGCCCGGCAACCACGACGTTCCGAAGAAGTGGGACGACTACGAGACGCCGTCCCCGACGGCGTTCGGCGAGCGCTACGCCCGCGGCGAATTTCCGTTCCACGTGAGCGTCGGCGGCGTAGACGTTCTCGGTCTGGACAGCGCCAGCGGCGACGGCGAACTGTACGACTCCCACGAGGGACTCGTCCCCGAGGCGCACCGCGCATGGTTGGACGAGAAACTGGCCGCGGCGGAGACGCCAATCGTCGCGATGCACCACAACGTGTTCCACCCGCGCGAACACACCGGCCAGTTCGCCGACGGCGACTTCTACCAGCTCAGAGACGCCGACCGGATGGTCGAGACGCTCTCCCGGGGCGGCGCGTCGCTCGTCCTCTCGGGACACATCCACTGGCCCGCGACCGCACGCCGGGACGGCGTCCGCGAGGTCATCGCCCCCGCGACGTGCTCGTTCCCGCAGGCCGCGCTGCTGATGGACGTCGGCCCCCTCGGCACGGAGATACGGATGGTCCCGCTCGCCGGCCCGAACGGGATGGCCGAGGCGCACTTGTTGGCGCGAAACGGCAACGCGCACGGACAGAGCATCGCCGCGCACGCCGACCGGGGCGTCCTCACGGACTTCCCCCTCGTGGACGAGTGCGAGTGGGCGACGGACGCGCGCGCGACGTCGGCGCCGACGTGCCGGGGGCGGTTCGATGGCGGTAGTCGAGACGCACTCGCGGACGCGGCGCAACTGATACGGCGGGAGCGTCGACGCTCCGTGGACGAACTCCAGGCGTTCCGCGCGTTCCGCTCGGCCGTCACGGACGTTCACCCCACCGCCGCCGGCGGTCGGACCGGCGGTCCGCTGGCGACGAAGACGCTCGGGCAGTCCGGCGCGTCACCGTCGCTCACCGCGATTCGACGCGAGTACGAGCGGACCGTGATGGCGGTTCCCCACTACGAGGAGGAGTACGGCGACGAGTACGAGGAGAGCGTGGCCGCCGAGTTCGGCGACGACATCGCCGCGGCGCTGACCGGAGCGGGAACGGGGGCGCTCACGCCGAACCTCCGACAGGCGCTCGTCGCCGGGGCGACGGCGGCGATGGACGAGCGAAACGAGTTCTGCTCGCTGCTCGACGGGGAGTCCGAGTCGATTGCGGCGGTGCGAACGGCCGTCGAGTCGGCCGAGGAGACGCTCCGGTCGCTGGACGACACGCCCCTGTCGGACCGGTCGTTCGCGGAACTCGCCCGCCTCCGCGAGTCGGTGGTCGCGGTCCGTGACCGACTGGACGAGGTGGCCGCCGACCGGCAGGCGACGCTGCAGACCCACCGCAAACGACTCACGGGGTACGTCCCCGACGTGACCGCCTACCTGTACGCGCCGCTCCCCGTCGAGTACCCCGCGCTGGACGCCCTCGGCCGCCTCCGCGACGTGGTCGAGACGGCACTCCGACGTGTCGACTCCCACCTGATCGCGTCGCTGTGAACTCGCCGGCGGCGGCCGCCGGTCCGCTCCGTCGACCCCCCACACCGAACCGCGGTCGCGTGGCCACACCTATTTATCACCGGCGGAGAACGACCCTACCATGAAGCTACTCCGCTCCACTCCGGCGTCACGTCCGTCGACCGTCTCCGCCCGCCGCCACCGATGAACCGGCTCGACCCGCGCGTCCAACTGCTCTGGGTCGGGAGTGCGGCCCTGAGTGCACTCGTCGTCGGCGCGGTGCTGTTCGCCGTCGTCACGTTCGTCTCCCCGCCGTTCCTCCCGTCGTGGAGCCCGTACGCCGCCGCAGCCGCCGTGTTCGTCTTCGGCGCCACCGTCGCCGTCGCCCGCTACCGCTCGTGGCGCTACGAGGTGCGCGACGACTCGCTGTACCTCGAACGCGGCGTCTTCACGCGCGTTCGGACCGTCGTGCCGTTCGTCCGTATCCAGCACGTCGACTCCTCGCGCGGTCCGGTAGAGCGTCTGGTCGGACTGGCGAGCACCGTCGTCTACACCGCCGGGTCGCGCGGCGCGGACGTGTCGGTGCCGGGACTCACCGCCGACGGCGCGGACGACCTCCGCGAACGACTGAAGCGCCTCGCCATCCGGTCGGAGGGCGAAGACGCCGTCTGATGGTCGCCCAGCACCTCTCCCCGCTCTCGGTTCCCTACCGCGTCCTCCAGCGAGGGGGGAGCATCATCGCCGCCCTCGCGTTCGCCCTCGCCACCGGCGGGTTCAGCCTCCCCGTCGTCGGCATCGCCGGTCCGCTGGTCCTCCTCGGACTGGCGAGCCTCGTCGCCATCGTCTTCGTCGCCTACGAGTTCGCCCACTACCGCCGGTTCACCTACGAACTCACGGCGGACACGTTCGACATCGAGTCGGGCGTCTTCGCCCGCCGGAACCGCGAGATTCCCCTCCGACGCATCCAGAACGTGGACATCTCGCGCAACGTCGTCCAGCGAGCCATGGGTATCGCCGCCGTCTCCTTCGAGACGGCCGGTGGGGGGCAGACGGAGGCGCGACTCCGGTTCGTCTCGTTCGAGGAGGCCAAGCGACTCCAGCGAGAACTCGGCCGGCTGAAACGCGGCGAGGCGGCCGGCGAGGAGGCGGCCGAACCGGCCTCCGAACTGCTGTTCGAACTGGAAGGGCGCGAACTCGGCATCCTCGGCGCGCTCTCGTTCGACTTCCGCGTGCCCGGCATCCTGTTCGTCCTCTTCTCGGGTTCGCTCACCGTCGTCACCTCGTTCTTCCCCGCGAGCATGGGCCCATTCGTCGTCGTCCTCGGCGTGTTCGTCCTCGTCTTCCTCGCCGTCCTCGTCTCGTGGGTGGCCGGTGCGGCCGTCGCCGTCGTGAACTACTACGACTTCCGACTGGTCCGGTCGGCCGACGAACTCCAGTACGAACGCGGCCTGCTCCAGCGGTACGACGGGTCGATTCCGTTCGACAAGGTGCAGACGCTGACGATAGAGGACAACCCGCTGAAGCGGTGGACGGGCTACGCCACGCTCCTCGTCGAGACGGCGGGGTACGCGCCGGGGCAGGGCGACTCCTCCTCGCGCGGGTCCGAGGCGGCCGTCCCCATCGCCCGCCGCGAACGCGTCGAACGCCTCGTGAACGACATCGAACCCGTCGGCACGCCCGAGTTCCGCCGGCCGCCGAAGCGCACCCGTCGGCGCTATTTCGGCCGGTACAGCATCGTCGTCGGCGCGGCGACGGCCGCCCTGTACGCCGCGAACGCGGTTCTCGGCCTCGGCACCCCGTGGTACGCACCGCTGGCGCTCCTCCCCGTCGCGGCCGTCGGAGCACACTACAAGTGGAAGCACCGCGGCCTGTGGCTGGGCGAGAACCACGTCGTCACCCGCAACGGATTCCTCCGGCGCGAGACGAAGGTGGTGCCGTACTACCGCATCCAGACGGTCATCGACACCCGGACGATATTCCAGCGTCGCCTCCGTCTGGCCACCGTCACCGTCGACACCGCGGGGTCGCTCTCGCTGGGTGGACAGGACGCCGCCGCCGTCGACATCGACGCCGCGGACGCCGACGAACTCCGCGCGGAACTGGAGTCGCGACTCCACGTCGCCGTGGCGGAGTACCGACGGGGGCGCGTCGGCATCGGGATGGCCGACGAGGTGTCCGTGACGGAGTCGGTGGACGAAGACGGCGAGCGGTCGTCTAGCGACCGCACGACGCCGGAAGGCGACGACGGCAGGGAGTCGGGAGGCGAGCGAGACTCCGGCGAGTCACCCGTGACCGGCGACACCGGCGTCGCCGGGAGTAACACCGACGACGACGCCGACGGGAGCGACGCCGAAACGACAGCCACCGCCGAAGAAGAGGACGACGCGGACCCGTTCGTCTGGGGCGAGACGAGCGACGACGGCGACGGCGAGGAGAGACAGTGAACCCGAACCGTCCGTCCCGACGGCCGAGAACGCGGCGGGCGTCGGAGCGGGTCGTCCGAAGCGTCTCTCGAAGCGCGAGGACCGGTTACTGCGGGACCGCGTCGGGGGCCGACTCGGTGGCCGCGGCCGCGTCGTCGACCGCTTCAACGACGGCGACGTGCAGGGAGAACGCGAGGCCGGCGAACAGCAGGGCGAATCCGACGGTCAACAGCAGGCACACCGCCAGAACGGCGACGGTCAGGAGCCCCATCGACAGCGCAGCCGTCGGGTGCCTCGCGAGCCACCCGACGCCGTACCGGAGCGCGGCGACCGGTTCAGTCCCCTCGGAGAGCGCCACGAACGTCGGTATCAGCGCGAGCGCGACGTACAGCGCGGCGTAGCCGGCAACCAGCGCGACGACTTCGCCGGCCAACGACCCCTGTCGGAGGGCGGTGAGTCCGTAGGTCACCGCCACGGCACCGAACACGACGGGGACGCCGCTGAAGACGGCGCTCGCGATGCCGTTGCGACGCAGGGTCGTGCGGATGCGGTTCCAGTCCACCGCGTTCCGGTCGCTCCGGAGGCCGCGAATCGCGACGTACGCCGCGAGCGTCGCCGGACCGATGGTCACGAGCGGGAGGGACGCGACGGCCCACGCCAGACTGAGCAGCGTCA
>NZ_WPCD01000237.1:0-5156 GCF_009741955.1 Halogeometricum sp. CBA1124
CGCTCCCGGACGTTCGATTCGTCGACGGCGTCCCCGCCGGACTCGCCGTCACCGAGGGGACACCCCGGTTCACCACCGCGCTCCGACCCGGACGGCGAGCGACGTTCTCGTACACGGTCGAGGCCGCCCCCGGCGTCCACGAGTTCGACCCCGCCCTCGTCGTCACCCGGGACCTCGCCGGCCTGCGCAGGCGGGAGACGCTCGTCGACGCGGGCGGGTCCGAGGTGGCCTGCCGACCGGACCCGCCCGCGCCGGACCTCCGACTCGGCCCGCAGCGCACGGTACTCCCCGGCCAGACGCGGTCGACGGTCGAGGGGTCGGGCGTCGAGTTCCGCTCCGTTCGCGAGTACCGCCCCGGCGACCCCCTCTCGCGCGTCGACTGGAACCGGAAGGCGAAGACGGGCGAGTTCACCACGGTCGACTTCCGGGAGTCGCGACTCGCGAGGGTGCTGCTCGTCGTGGACGCCCGCCGGGCGGCCTACCTGACGCCGGACGACGGGGGCGTGCCGGCGGTGCGTCGGAGCGTCGCCGCGGCGCGGTCTCTCGTGGACGGACTCACCGCGTCGGGCGTCCCGGTCGGTATCACGGCACTGTCGCCGCGGCCGTGCTGGCTCCCCCCGGGGGCCGGTGCCGACCACCGACGCCGGTTGCTGGACGCGTTCGCCGGCGACGACGCGTTCTCGTGGGACCCTCCCGTCGAACGCGTCGGCGTCGACGCGGCGGTCGAATCCGTCGTTCGGCGCGTCGACGCCGACACGCAGTTGCTGTTCCTCTCGCCGCTCTGCGACGACGACGCGCGGGCGGTCGCTCGGCGACTCGACGCGCACGGCTACCCGATACGCGTCGTGACCCCGGACCCGACGGCGTCGTCGTCGGACTGCGCGCTCGGCTACGCGTCGATTCGGCGTCGTCTCCGCCTCCGCGAACTCCGCAACGCCGGTCTCTCGGTCCTCGACTGGGACCCGACCGTCGACTTCGAACGGGTGGTTCGCCGTGAGTCGTAGTCGCGACGCGCTCTCCGGCGGGGTGCCGACGCCGAGCGGCGTCCTCTCACTCGCGGCGGCGACGGCCGGAGTCGTCGTCGTCGCGGTGTCGCCGTACACGCTCGCCGCCGGGGTGCTCGGTCTCGCACTCGTCGCCGTCGGCCTCGGTCGCCGGTCGGGGCGGGCGTTCTCCGCAGGGGCGGCGTGTCTGTTCGCGGCCGTCGTCGTCGCCGGAGCGCTGGGGATGGCGCCGTCGTTCGTGCTCCTCGCCGCGTCGCTGGTCGCGGTGTCGTGGTCCGTCGGCCGGAACGGACTCACCATCGCGGCCGAAGTCGGCGCGGACACCCCCACGCTCCGCGTCGAGGCGGTCCACGCGGTGGGGACCGTCGCGCTCCTCGCCGTCGGCGCGAGCGTCGGGTTCGGCGTCTTCCTCGTCGCCACCGGCGGCCACTCCGCGCTCGCACTCGTCGCACTTCTCGTCGGCGTCGTCGCGTTGCTCGTCGGTCTGTGAGCGACGGCGGCGCTCTCAGATGTCTCGCGTGAGTCCGTCGCGCAGGTCTCGGCCGAAGTAGTGTCCCGCCAGCGAGGCGAGCAGTCCGGCGCCGGCACCGACGCCGGCGATGGCGAGTCCGTACTGCGCGAGGAGTTCGACGGCGAACGGCGCGAACGCGAACGTCGAGGTCAGCGTGGTCAGCACCCACAGCAGACCCGAGGCGAACGCGCCCGCCAGACCGACCTCCAGGTAGCGGCGGCGACCCGAGAGCAGGCCGACGCCGAAGCCGACGGCGAACAGGCCGAGGAAGCGGCCGACGAAGCCGACGACGGGAATCGACCCGCCGAGGAACGCCCCGAGGAGCGACGCGAGCAGGACGCCGAGGAACACCTTCGGCGAGAACACGCCGCCGAGTCGGCCGCCGTTCGACTCGGACCGGGACGACGCCGGCGACCGTTCCGCGGACTCCCCGACCCCGGAGAACTCGTCGTCCAGCGAGAAGTCGGTGGTGGAGGCTTCCTTCTCGTCTGTCCGTTGCATACGTTCACCTGCGCGGCGCGAGAGTATGGGCTTTGCGCCGAGTCGCCGGCGGGGAGACTCGACGCGACGGACGGGGGCCGGCGGCCGACGCCCCGTCGACGCCGAAAGGGAGATTTCAAGTCCGGCCCGGCGGTACCTCGCGGTATGAACGCAGGGGACCGCGTCCGCGTCGAACGCGCGGGCGTCACGAACGAGGGCGTACTGATGCCCTCGACGACGCCGGAGTACCTCGTCGTCAAACTCGACGGCGGGTACAACGTCGGCATCGAACGCGAGGACGCCGACGTCGACGTACTGGAGACGGACGTGTACGACGTCGAGGAGGCCCAGTCCGAGTCGACCACCTCCGAGATAGCCTTCGACGACGACCTGCCGACCGTCTCGCTCATCTCCACCGGCGGCACCATCGCGTCGACGGTCGACTACCGGACGGGCGCGGTGACGGCCCAGTTCGACGCCGAAGACGTGCTCCGGGCCGTCCCGGACCTCGCGGGGCGGGCGAACTACCGCGGCCGCGTCGTCGCCAACATCCTCTCGGAGAACATGACGCCCGCGGTGTGGCGGGAACTCGCCGAGGCCATCGAGACCGAAATCGAGGCCGGCACCGACGGCGTCGTCGTCATGCACGGCACCGACACGATGCAGTTCACCGCCGCGGCGATGTCGTTCATGCTCGACACGCCCGTCCCCGTCGTCTTCACGGGGAGTCAGCGCTCGGCGGACCGCCCCTCCTCGGACAACGTGATGAACGCCGTCTGCGCCGTCGAAGCCGCGAAGGCCGACTGCGCGGAGGTGCTCGTCTGCATGCACGCCAGCGAGTCCGACGACGCCTGCGCGCTCCACCGCGGGACCCGCGTCCGCAAGAACCACACCTCTCGGCGCGACGCGTTCGAGACGGTGGGCGCGAAACCGCTGGGCGAAGTCGACTACGAGACGGAAGCGGTGACCTTCCGCCGCGAGTTCGACGCCCGCGGCGAGACGGAGTTCTCCATCGCGACGGACCTCAGCGACGACGTGGACCTGCTGAAGTTCACCCCCGGCATGGACCTCGACGCCTACGCCGACTTCCTCCGCGGGCAGGACCTCGACGGACTCGTCGTCGAGGGGACGGGTCTCGGCCACGTCCACACCGACTTCATCCCCGTGCTGGCGGAACTGGTCGAGTCGGGCACCGTCGTCACCATGACGACGCAGTGTCTGGACGGCCGCGTCTGCGACCGGGTGTACGACACGGGCCGTGACCTCCTCGCGCCGGCGTCGTGGAGGCGGGCGACACCCTCCCCGGCACCGCGAAGGTGAAACTCATGTGGGCGGCGGCGAACCTCGACGACCCCGCGGCGGCGATGGAGCGGTCGCTGTCGGGCGAACTCACTCAGCGGTCGGTGCCGTGGGAGTGAACGCGACGGTGCCCGAGACGTTCGGCCGGTACGAGGACGACACGGGCGAGACGGTCACCGTCCGCGCGGCGACGCCCGACGACTACGACGCCGTCGCCGCGTTCACCGCGGACACGTGGGCCGACAGGGGCGGGAGCGACTACATCCCGGACGTCTACCACGACTGGATCGCCGACGACGACGGCGAGACGCGACAGACGTTCGTCGTCGACGTGGGCGCGGAGACGCCCTCCGCGGAACTCGGCGCAATCGTGCAGGTGGTGACGCTCTCGCCGTACGAGGCGTGGGGACAGGGCCTCCGGGTCAACCCCGACTACCGCGGCCGCGGACTGGCGAAGGCGATAACGGAGGCCAGTTTCGCGTTCGCGCGCGATGCGGGCGCGACGGTCCTCAGGAACATGATATTCTCGTGGAACGTGCGGAGTCTCGGGCTGGCCCGCGACACGGGCTACGACCCCGGCATCGAGTTCCGCTGGGTCCACCCGACGCCCGACGCGGGCGCGACGGCCGAGAGCGACGCAGACGTTCCCGTCTTCACCGACGACGCGAACCCCGACGCCGCGTGGTCGTCTGGACGAACAGCGAGGCCCGGACGCGGTTGAGCGGACTGGTCCTCGACTTCGAGGAGTCGTGGGCCGTCTCCGAACTGACCCGCGACCGACTCCGCGCGGCGGCCGACGAGGGCCGATTGCTCGTCGCCGGCGCGGGTCCGACGCGCGGGTTCGCCGCGCGCAGTCGAACGTACGAACGGGAGTCCGACGGCGAGACGGAGACGTGGGCCGAGTACGCCGTCGGCGCGTGGGCGTGGCGCGACGACGACGCGGCCGACGCCCTCCTCGCCGCCGTCGCCCGCGACGCCGCCACCGTCGGCGCCGACCGGACGCGGGTGCTGATTCCGGAGGGCGTCCGCTGGGTCACCGACGCCGCCCGCGCGAAGGCCGACATCGCGGAGGAACCGACGTTCGTGATGGAAGCCGACCTGACTTGACCCGACCTGACCCGACCCGCTTCTATCCTCCCGCCTGACCGACCCGTTCGCTCCCGAACGGTCCCCCGACCGGTCGTTCTGACTCGCTTCGAGAGAAGGGCCGCGTAAACGCCGTCGGCCGGCGCTACGGCGGGGTCAACACGCCGTCGAGGAGGTGGACGACGCCGTTCGACGCCTCGACGTCCGTCGCGACGATTTCGGCCTGTCCGCCGTTCAGTTCGGTTCCGTCCACGGTGACGGGCGCGCCGTTCAGCGTCGGGAGGCGCGGCGCGTTCACGATGGACTGCGAGTAGCGGCGGCCGGCGAGGACGTGGTAGGCGAGGACGGCCCGGAGGACGTCGACGGGCACGTCGTCGAGTGAGGCGTACGGCGAACCCGCCAGGAACGCCTCGAACGCCGCGTTCGTGGGTGCCAACACCGTCAACTGCCTGTTCCCGCTCAACAGCCCGAGAAGTCCGGCTCTGTCTACCGCGGCGACGAGGATGCTCAGGTCGTCCGTCGCGGCGGCGATATCGACGATGGTGTCCGGTGCGCTCGCACCGCGTCGAGCACTCGCCGACCCGGCCCCGACAGCCAGTAGCACGCCCGTGCCTCCGACCGCTTTCAGAACGTCGCGTCGTCGTAGTGAGTGCATCTGCGGTTCGTACCGTCGTCTGCGAAACCGATAGCCGAACTACCCAACTAGTCGGGAAGCGAGCTCTCGTCTGGCGTTCTCGGCCCCTCCGGAGCGACGGCGGCGGGACCGCGACCGGCGG
>NZ_WPCD01000217.1:0-6004 GCF_009741955.1 Halogeometricum sp. CBA1124
GCCGACGACCCGGCGTCGCTATCGAGGACCGAGTTGCGAGAGGCGTACGAGCGACAGATTCGAGACGTGGTCGACGGTGTCGGCGTCGAGACGGCGGCGGCCGAGTCCGGCGTGGACGCGGACCTGGTCGCCGACGTCGCCGCGGGCGAAGCCCCCGAGATGCGCGTCGAGGAGGCGGCGGCCCTGTTGGCGCTGTCGGACGACTATCCGGACAGCGAGGCCATCGTCCTCGAACTCCGCGACCACCTCCTGCTGGGGATGACGACGGGCGTGCTGGACGTCGACACCATCGCCTCGAACGTCGAGTTGGGGCTCTCCGGACAGGAGATTCAACAGGCCTTGGAGGGCCGCAACCCGATGACGCTCGAACAGTTGGCGGCGATCCACCGCTTCATCGCCGAGCGAAACGACCGATAGATGGCGCACGCAGTCGTCCTCGGATGCGGGTACGTGGGGCTCGAACTCGGCCGCCAACTCGTCGACGAAGGCCACGACGTGACGGGCGTCCGTCGGTCGGACGACGGTCTCGCGGCCGTCGAGTCGGCCGGACTGACGCCCGCACGCGCCGACGTGACCGACCCGGACTCGCTGGCCGCCCTCCCGGACGCCGACTGGGTCGTGTTCGCCGCCAGTTCCGGGGGGCGCGGCGCTGACGCCGCCCGGCGCGTCTACGTCGAGGGGTTGCGGAACGCCGTCGACGAGTACGGCTCCCGAGCGTCGCCGCTGGACCGACTCGTCTACACCTCCTCGACCGGCGTCTACGGCGACCACGGCGGCGACTGGGTCGACGAGGAGACGCCGCTGGACCCGACGACGGAGAAGACGCGGGTGCTTGCGGAGGCCGAACGTGCGGCCGTCGAAGACGCGGACGAGGCGGGCATCGACGGCACCGTCGCGCGCTTCGCGGGGTTGTACGGGCCGGACCGCTACCGACTCGACCGCTACCTCACGGGGCCGGTCACCGAGGGCTACCTGAACATGGTCCACCGCGACGACGCCGCCGGAGCCGTCCGGTTCCTCCTCGACGCCGACGCCGCCCGCGACGACGCGGTCCTCGTCGTGGACGACGAACCGGTCGAGAAGTGGGCGTTCGCGGACTGGCTGGCCGACGAGTGCGGCGTCGACCGCCCGCCCAAGCGGACGAAGGAGGACCGACTCGACGACCCGGACCTCTCGGAGGCGGCGCGGCGGCGCATCCTGACGAGCAAGCGGTGCTCGAACGACCGACTCCGCGAACTCGGCTACGAGTTCGCCTACCCGACGTACCGCGAGGGCTACCGCGCGGCCATCGACGCCTACCGCGAGTCGACGACCGGGAGCGAGTAGGGCGCGTCGCGGCACATCCTGTCGCCGTTCGAGCGTCGAATAGAAGGAATCTTCATACGTATGGCTCTGGACCACAGCGTATGGATTCGAGCGCGACCGCCGGTGCGGCGGACGTCGCCGCGCAGGTGGTGGGCGGGGCCGAGTCCGTCTTCGGGACGCATCCGGAGTTAGTCGCCGCGCTCATCGTGGGGACGGTGGCGTTAGTCGGTGGGCTGTACGCCATCCTGCGGTTCAAGCGACCGATGGGGACGCGATTTCTGGAACGCCTCTCGGAGTTGAACGAGGTGGCGGTGTTGATGCACCCGAACCCGGACCCCGACTCGATGGCGGCCGCCATCGGCGTCGCCTGTCTCGCGGAGCAGGTCGAGACGACGGCGCACATCCAGTACTCCGGACAGATACGGCATCAGGAGAACCGCGCGTTCGAGACGGTACTGGACCTCGAACTCGACGCCATCGACCACGTCACCGACCTCGCGGCCGAACACGTCGTCCTCGTGGACCACAACCGCCCGCGCGGGTTCGCGGGTGCCGACGGCGTCCTCCCGTTCGCCATCGTGGACCACCACCCCGGCGAGGGGACGGGCGAGCAGTTCACCGACGTGCGGACGAACTACGGCGCCAGTTCCAGCATCGTCGCCGAGTACTTCCGCGACATCGGCGCGAAGCCGGTCCCGCCGGACCGGCACGCGAGCGAAGTCGGCTCCGAGTACACCGTCCCCTCGACGGTGGCGACGGGCCTGCTCTACGGCATCCTCACCGACACCAAACGGCTCACCGCGGGCTGTTCGGACGCCGACTTCTCCGCCGCGGGCTACCTCTACCCCGGCGTCAACGAGGACATCCTCGACCGAATCGCCAACCCCGAGGTGTCGAAGGAGGTGCTCGAACTCAGGCCCGCGCCATCGCCGGGCGCGACGTCCGCGGACCGTTCGCCGTCAGCGACATCGGGACGCTCTCGAACGTGGACGCCATCCCGCAGGCGGCCGACGAACTCATCCAGTTGGAGGGGGTCACGGCCGTTGTCGTCTGCGGCGAACGCGACGGCACCCTCTACCTCTCCGGTCGCTCTCGCGACGACCGCGTCCACATGGGCCGGACTCTCGAACACGCCCTCGACAACGTCCCCGGCGCGTCGGCCGGCGGGCACGCGCGCATGGGCGGCGGGCAGATTCCGCAGCGAGACGGTCACATCCTCACCGACGGCGGCGACGCCCTCACCCGGACGACGCTGTGCGAACGCCTGTTCGACGCCATGTCCGGCGACGTGTAGGGCCGTCGCCCGAGTCGAGAGCGAGGGGCGTTCACGCCGTCGAAGCCGGAGCGCGTTTACGCCGCCGACCCGTACCGCGCCGCATGGCGACGACATCCGGCACGTGGGGGTACCGAGACCAGTTCGGCGACGCGTTCGCGCGGACGTCTTCCGCCGGTTCGGCCCCGGCGTCGTGTCGAGCATCGGCGTCGGGACGTACCTCGGCGACCCGACGGACGACGCCGACGCCCGCTACCGCGAGGCGCTGACGACGGCACTCGAATCAGGCCTGAACCTCGTCGACACGGCCATCAACTACCGCTGTCAGCGGAGCGAACGCGTCGTCGGCGACGCGGTGCGCGCGGCGGACGTCTCTCGCGAGGAAGTCGTCGTCGCCACGAAGGGCGGGTTCGTCCCGTTCGACGGCTCCCGCCCCGAAGACCCCGGCGCGTACGTCCGCGACGAGTTCGTCCGCACCGGCGTCGTCGAACGCGAGGACCTGGCTCGCGGGAGTCACGCCATCTCGCCCGCGTTCCTCGCTGAGTCGCTCGACCGGTCGCTGTCGAACCTCGGCCTCGACAGCGTGGACTGCTACTACGTCCACAACCCCGAGACGCAGTTGGCCGTCCGGTCGCGCGAGGCGGTGTACGACCAGTTGGAGGCGGCGTTCGAGACGCTCGAAGAACGGCGATTGGCGGGCGACGTCGGCGTCTACGGCGTCGCTACGTGGGAGGCGTTCCGCGTCCCGCGCGACCACGACCGCTACCTCTCGCTCCCCGAAGTCCACGCCCGCGCCGAACGCGCCGCCGAGTCGGCGGGCGCCGACGACTGCGGACTCGCGGCGATTCAGCTCCCGTTCAACGTCAGCATGGCCGACGCGTTCGGCGTCGAGGCGCACCGCCACCCGACGGAGGACAGAGACGTGAGCGCGCTCTGGTACGCACAAGAGGCCGGACTCGACGTGTTCGCCAGCGCGAGTCTCGCGCAGGGGGACCTCGCGGCGTCGATACCGGAGACGGTGGACGCGCAACTCTCGGGGGAGACGGCCGGCCCAACGGGCCATCAACTTCGCGCGGAGCGCACCCGGCGTGACGGCCGCACTCGTCGGCACCGGGTCACCCGACCACGTCGCGGAGAACGTCGCCGCGGGGACGTTCGAACCGCTCGGCGCCCGCGCGTTCGACGCCGTCTTCGAGTAGCGCGTTACCGCAGTTCCTTCCACTCGCTGCCGCACTCGGGGCAGGTCCGCACGGAGAACACCTCGTCGGGGTCGTTCCGCTTCTTGAGCGACTCGCCGCACTCCGCGCAGGTCAGTCGGTCGTACGTGTCTTTCTCCAGTTCGCCGTCGCGCAACCCCTTCCGCGTGCTCTTCATCCTGCCTCGGCTTTCGCAAGGCGCGTGTAAAAACCCGCGGTACCGAGTCTCACACCTGATACGGGGGCCGTTCGACGGCGAACGCCGGCAAGACCCGCCGCAACGGCGTTCCGGAACGCTTGAAGTGCCGGGGGCGGAATCGGAGAGCGTGTCACGAGGCCGGCTGTTCGGAACGCTGTGTTCGATGGTGTTGCTCGTCAACCTCGCGCGGGTGGTGTTCGCCCCGTTACTGGAGCAACTCATCACCGTCTTCGGCATCGGCGAGGGCACCGCCGGCCTCATCGCGACGCTCGTCTGGGTCGGGAGCGCGATTCCGCGCATCCCCACCGGGTGGGTGCTGACCCGCGTCCCCAGACACCGCGTCGTCCTCGGGACGGGCGTGATTCTGACCGTCGCCTCCGCGTTCACCGCCGCCGCGAACTCCGTCGCCATGGTCGCCGTCGGCGCCCTCCTGATGGGGCTCTCCTCGGGCGTCTACTTCGTCTCCGCCAACCCCCTCGTGAGCGAACTCTACCCCGAACGCGTCGGGCGCGCGATGGGCATCCACGGGATGGCCAGCCAACTGGCGGCCGTCGTCGCCGCGCCGTTCGTCACGCTCGTCCTCACGCTGTTCGTGGAGTGGCGCGTCGTCTTCGTCTGCATCGGCATCGTCGCGTTCGTCGCCACCCTCGCACTCTACTGGACCGCGCGGCGGACCGACCTGCCGGAGGCGGGCAGCGAGGACCGGAACCTGCTCGCCGCGGCGGTGAACCAGTGGCGCGTCATCCTCCTCGGCGTCGTCATCCTCGGCTTCACCGGCTTCGTCTGGCAGGGGCTGTTCAACTTCTACGAACTCTACATGCAGACGAAGGAGGTGGGCGACGCGACGGCGAAGAACATGCTGACGCTCATCTTCGCGGCGGGCGTCCCCGCCTTCTTCGTCTCGGGGCGACTCGCCGACCGACTGCCGCGTGTCCCCTACCTGCTCTCTATCGTCGCCGCCTTCGTCGTCGGCGTCCTCGCGTTGACCGTCGCGGAGGGTCTCGTCGCCCTGCTGGTCCTCACGGCGTTCGTCGGCTACGTCATCCACAGCCTGTTTCCGGCGCTGGACACCTACCTGCTCGACACGCTGCCCGACGAGAACCGCGCGAGCGCGTACGCCGTCTACTCGGCGGGCATGATGGTCGTGCAGCGTCCGGCTCCTCGGTCGTCGGCGCTCTCCGCGAGGGCGGCGCCGTCTACGAGGTGTTTCGAAGCGTCACCGCCGGGATTCCGCTGCTCGGCACGCTCCCGGCGGGCGGCCTCTCGTACGACGCCATCTTCACCGGCTTCGCCGTCGGCCTCGCCGTCGTCGTGACGACGCTGCTCGTCCTCCAGCGAGCGAACCGCCTCCCGCAGTAGCGGGCGGCCTCGTTCTCGCGGCGATGTCCTCGTTGCGGCCGCCGGAACCGACCCCGCACACGCGCTGGAACCCTCCCGTTTTTCTGCCGTCACTCCTCACGAACGACTGATGGAGTACGTTCAGGAGCGGGTGGCGACGCTGCACGACCTGACCGACCCGGTTCCGGACGCGCCGACGGAACGGGCGGCGGTGGTCGTCCCGATGACCGAACGCGAGTACGCCGGCCTCGCCGCCGACCGCGTGCTCTCGGTCCTCGAACGCGTCTCGCCCGCCCGCGTCGTCGTCCCCCTCCGCGCGCGCGAGAGCGCGTCGGCCCGTTCCGCGAGTGGCTCTCGGAGTACGACCTGCCACTCGAGGTGTTGTGGTGCGACGGGCCGCGCGTCGCGGACCTGCTCGAACGCGTCGGCGCGGACGGTGACCGCGGGAAGGGGCGGGACGTGTGGCTGGCGCTGGGCCGCGCCGCCGAGGAGGAGTTCGTCGTCGTCCACGACGCGGACACGAAGACGTACGACCGCTCGTACGTCTCGCGCCTCCTGTTCCCGCTGGCCGAGGGCTACCGGTTCTCGAAGGGCTACTACGCCCGCGTCGAGGACGAACGCCTGTACGGACGCCTGTTCCGACTGTTCTACGCGCCCCTCGTCCGCGCGTTGCAGGACGAGACGGACGCCCCC
>NZ_WPCD01000252.1:0-4561 GCF_009741955.1 Halogeometricum sp. CBA1124
GGACGCTCCTCGTCGCCGTCGCTCGCCGCCTCGCGTCGGGGATTCGGCGGGCGGCGCGCGAGGCGGGTGCGCCGGTCGAACCGGTCGCGTCGGTCCGACGGACCGTCGTCGAGCGGTGTCTGTACGGCGTGGACCGCAGTCCGACCGCGGCCGCCGTCGCCCGACTGGTCTGTCTGGTCGAGACGCTCGGGCCCGAGGCGGACGTCGACCGACTTTCCGCGTTGGGCGACCACCTCCGGTGCGGCGACGCGTTGCTCGGCCCCGGCCCGGACGCGGACGACGCCGACCCCGCCGCCGACACCGCGGCGGACCGACCGGGAGCGATTCGCTGGCGGACGGCGTTCGCCGAGGTGTTCGACGCCGAGAACAGCGGACGCGGTGGTGTCGGATTCGACGCCGTCGTCGGCAACCCGCCGTGGAAGGGGACGGCCGGCCGCGCGGACATCAGCGCGCGTATCGACGGCGACACGACGGCTCACCTCAAGCGGACCTTCGAAGCCGCCGCCGGCCCCCAACCGAACCTCTACGCCGCGTTCCTCGAACGGGCGTGTCGCCTCGCCCCCGGCGGCCGCGTGGCGCTCGTCGTCCCCGACGCCCTCCTCGTTCGACTCTCGGCCGCCCCCGCCCGCCGGTTCCTCCTCGACGCCGGGGGCGTGACGCACCTCCTCCGGGTGGGAACCGTCTTCGCCGACGCGAACGAGGGCGCCGCCGTCGTCGTCTGCGCCCCGGAGACGGACACGGGGGCGGACGCGACGGGGAAGAGCGCCATCCGAACGTGGTTCGGCGACGCGGAGGAGTTCGCGGTCGCCGCGCGGGCCGACTCGTTCGAGTACGGGCGTCTCAGCCGGGAGACGGTGGCGTCAGAGGCGTACGCCCGCTTCCAACTCCTGCGCGACGGCGTCGCCGAGGGCATCTTCCGGAAACTCGAACGCCGCGACCCGCTCGAGGCGGTGGGGTCCGTCGCCCGCGGCGAGGAGTTCGGCAAGCGCGACGACAGCGTCCGAGAGTCGCCGGCGGACGGGACGCGGCCACTCGTCCCCGGGTCGGCGGTTCGGCCGTACGCGCTCCGACGGGGGGAGATTCGACACGTCGACGCCGAGGCCGTCTCGAAGGCCGTGTACGACCCGCCGAAACTGCTCTGTCGACAGACCGGACGCTTCCTCGTCGGAACGCTCGACGTCGAGGGACTCGCCAACCTGAAGTCGGTGTACGACGTCCACGTCGACCCCGTACACCGCTCGGCGGGTCCCGCGGACGACGAGCGACTGCTGAAGCACCTCCTCGGCCTGCTGAACTCGCGGGTGTACAACTACTACCACTACGTCCGGCGGAACGCCTACCCCGCGCAGTTCCCGCAGCAGAACCAGCGCAACTACGAGACGCTCCCCGTCTGGTCGGGGTCGGTCGACGACGAACTCGTCTCGTTGGTCGACCGACGACTCGCCGTCGGTCGCGAACGGGCGTCGCTCGCCGACGACGTCGCCTCGGTCGTCGAGTTCGAGGACGCGTCGGTCCCGCTCGACCGGTTCGACCCGGAGGTGGTGGACGACGGTCTCTCGCGCTCGCACCGCGCCGAGACGCCGGGGCTCCGAATCGCCGACCTCTCGGTCCGGGAGGCGGGCGACGAACTGACGCTCCGGGCGACGTACGAGACGGACGCGGGACGCGAGACGCGGGACGTGCTCCGGTTCGCCGCACCGTCGCCGCGGGACGCCGTCGTCCTCTCGACGTGGCTCCCCGCCGTCGGGGCGGCGACGGCGACGGACCGGCGGGCCTGCGGTCTCCGGCCGGTCGGTCGGAGTTCGCAGACGCGCCCGCGACCCGTCTCCGCGCCCTCCGCGTCCCGGACCCCGAGACGCACGCCGCGGCGGTGGCGAGGTGCGCCCGGGACCGCCGCCGCGCGGCGACACTCGACCGCCGCGCCGCGACGTTGGCGCCCGCATCGACGCCCGCGTCGCCGACGCCTGCGGGCTGACGGCCGACGAACGGAGGCGCGTCCGCGAGACGCTCGCCTCGGTGTCGGAGTGGACGGCGCTCCGGCGACCTTCGGAGTAGCGCGTCGGCCGAGTGCGGTCGCCGTTCGCCGCCTCGCCGCGTCCGCGACGACGACGCTCCCGGCGGCGAGAAGATTGATTGCGGCGAGTCGAGTACGAGCCAGTCGCGCGGTTCCGTCCCCGCGAGCTTCAGCACCGATGAGCCTCACGCAGCCCCTCCTCGACGCCCTCGTCCGGTACGGTTATCTCGGCATCTTCGTCTTCACGTTCCTCGAGACGTCGTTGCTGTTTCCCCTGTTACCCAGCGAACTCGTCGTCCCGGCGATAGCGGGCGTCGCCGTCGGGTCGGCGACGGCGCTCCTCGTCGTCGGCATCACGGTGGCCACGGGCGCGCACGTCTTCGACGGCTTCGCACAACTCTCCTCGATGTCGGACCTCTCTGGCGTCGCCATCGACCCGCAGGCCGTGGACCTCGAACGCGACCGGTACCGCATCTACGTGACGACGCAGGCGACGATGCTCGCCTCGGGGTGGTTCGCCGGCGTCGCCAGCAGGGGGCGGTACGAGGCCCTGCTTCACTCCGGCGCGCTGGTCGCCGTCTGCCACGCCGTCTTCGCGGGGGCGGGACTGATATGACGGCCGAAGGCTCTCGCTCCGACCGCGCTCAGTCCGCCGTCGTCGGCGTCGCCATCCTCCTCGGCCTCACCGTCGTCGGCGTCGGCGTCCTCACCGCCGCCGCGGGGACGGCGATTCAGGAGGGAGCGTCGACGGCCGCGACTGCCCGCGTCGCCGACGGACTGGACGACGCTCTCGACGCCGGCACCGCCGCGGAGGGAGACGCGACGGTCCGACTCGCCGGCGGGACGATTCGCGTCGCCGACCGGCGCGTCCGCGTGCTGAACGACTCCGGCGTCGTCTGGACCGCCGCGGCGGGCGGGCTGGTGTACGAGTCCGGCGACAGGCGGGTGTCGGCCGTCGCGGGCGCGTCGCCGTCGGCGAGGGAACCGAAGGCCGACTGGACGCGCCGCCGAGTATCGCGCCCGCGAACGGGACGCTGTACGTCGGCGTCCCCGTCTTGAACGCCTCCGGGACGGACGCCGTCTCGGCGCGCGGAACGACGGTGCCCGTTCGACTCGAAACCGCGCCGACGCACGAGCGACGACTCCTCCCGACGGACCGCTACCGCGTCGCCGTGGAGACGGCGGCGCCCCGCGCGTGGGAACGGGCGTTCCGCGACCGGAACGCGACGACGACCCGGCGCGACTTCGACGGCGACGGGACGCCGAGCGTCGTCGCGGCGTTCCCCGGCCGTCGCACCGTCCACCTCGTCGTCCACGACGTGCGACTGCGGATGGAGGTGGGGGCGTGAGCGACCGGGGACGACGGGACGGACCGCGCGGCCGGGAGAGCAAGTCGCGCGCCGACCGCGCCCTCTCACCGGTCGTCGGGAAAGCGCTCGAACTCGGCATCGTCGTGCTGTTCATCGCCCTCCTCACGACGACGTTCTACGGCGACGTGGTGCCCGACTACCGGACCGCCGCCGCGGCCGAGGTGGGCGAACGCGCCCTCGTCGGTGCCGCCGAGTCCGTCGAGTCGTCGGTGCCGTCGCGGACGACGCGCATCGACCGCCGCGTCGCCGTCTCGCTCCCGGCGGACGATTCGGGGCGACCCGTACCGCGTCCGCGCCGTCCCGGCGGCGAACGGGAGCGCGGCCGAGTTGGTCCTCGACCACCCGGACGACGGCGTCGGCGGCCGAGTGACGCTCTCGTTCCCGGCGCGCGGCGCGAACGTGTCCGGGACGTGGCGGAGCGTGAGCGAGTCGTGGGTCGTCGTCCGCGGCGACGGGGGGCACGTGGCCGTGACGCTGTCGAACGGGACCCCGGCCCCGAACGGCGGAGCGACCGCTGGCCGCGTCGAGGCGTCGGCCGCCCGGCGTCCGAGCGCTCACGGGGGGCAGCCGTGACCGCCGCCCGCGGACAGGCGAACCTCGTCGGTCTGGCCGCCGCCCTCGTCCTCCTCACCGCGGTGACGACGGGCAGCGTCGTCCTCGCCGGCGTCGCCCTCGCAGACGCGGACACCGACCCCGGCGTCCGACACGCCGCCGAGACCCTCGCGGACCGCCTCGTCGCCGCCGACGCCGCCCACACCCAGCGGGCAAACGCCGTCGAATGGGACGCGGTCCGGTCGCTGAACGCCACCGCGGTGGACCGCATCGCACCGTCGGTCCGCGGCCGCGAGGTGCGCGTCCGACTGGGCGACCGGACCCTCGTCGAACGCGGCGACCCCGACGGAGTCACCGTCCGTCGACTCGTCAGGGTCGAGCGGACGGACCGACGGACGACGACGGTGAACCTCTCGGGGCGTCGGACGGTGACGCTGCCGAACCGAACGCGGACGGTCGAACTCGACGTCACGACCGACGGGACCACGACGCTGACCGCCGTCCGCGCGCACGACCGAATCGTGCTCCGGGACCCGCACGGCCTCTCGGGCACCTACGAGTTCCGTGTGACGCGCGTCGGGCCGCCGCACCTCTCGTTCGCGACGGACGACGGCGTCGACGGCGT
>NZ_WPCD01000355.1:0-1432 GCF_009741955.1 Halogeometricum sp. CBA1124
CCACGTCGAGGGCGACGACCGCCCCTACGAGAAGGAACTGGACGCGTTCGTGACGGCCGTCGAGACGGACGACCCCGCCCTTCCCCGGTCGCCGTACGCCGACGCGCTCCGAACGTTCGAACTCACGCTGGACGCCACCGACGGCCTCGCCGTCGCCTGAGGCGCGCTACTCGTCTTCAGCGAGGCGCTCCTGCCACTCCTGCACCCGTTGCACGACGTCCAGCGGCGACTGCGCGTTCACGTCCGTCTCCCGGAGTTCGTCGACGACGGCCGCCAGTTCGGGGTCGTATCGGACGCCTCGTCGTCGCCGGCGTCGCCGGAGTCGGCACCCCCGACGGCCTCGGTTCCGCCGTTCGCCGCCCGACGCGTCTGCTGGACGGCGGCGGTGCCGTTCTCGCGCCGGTCGTCGGCCGCCGTCCCGGCCGCGCCGTCGTCCGTCGAGCCGGAACTGAACTGCCCGGACGACAGGTCGAACACGGCCTGTACGGGGCCGTCGCTGCCGCCGCCTCTCGCCTCGATGGCTTTCTCCGCGCGCAGTCTCTCCAGCACGTCGCCGGCGCGGGAGACGACCGGTTCCGGAACGCCCGCCAGGTCGGCGACGTGGATGCCGTAGGACCGGTCGGTCGGACCGTCCTGGACGGTTCGGAGGAACGTCACGCCGCCGTCGCGTTCCTCCGCCGCGACGTGGACGTTCGCCACCCGGTCGAGGTGGTCCGCCAGCGAGGTGAGTTCGTGGTAGTGCGTCGCGAAGAGCGTCTTCGCGCGAATCTCGTTGTGCAGGTACTCCGTCGCCGCCCACGCGATGGAGATGCCGTCGTAGGTGGCCGTCCCGCGGCCCACCTCGTCGAGGACGACCAGCGAGTCCTCGGTGGCCGAGTGGAGGATGTTCGAAAGCTCCTGCATCTCCACCATGAACGTCGACCGGCCCTGCGCGAGTTCGTCCAGCGCGCCGACGCGGGTGTAGATGCCGTCGACGACGCCGATTTCGGCCGCGCGAGCGGGGACGAAGCTCCCCACCTGCGCGAGGAGGACGATGAGCGCGGCCTGTCGCATGTACGTGGACTTCCCGCTCATGTTCGGCCCGGTGACGATGAGAAAGCCCCGCTCGCGGTCCATGAACAGGTCGTTCGGGACGAACTCGGTCGTTCGCTCTACTACCGGGTGCCGGCCCGCCTCGATGCGGACGGGACCGGGTTCGGCCAGCGTCGGGCGCGTCCAGTCGTTGCCGGCGGCGTGCGCGGCGAGGGAGGCCAGCACGTCCACCTCGGCGAGGGCGCGCCCGACGTCCTGCAGGAGTTCGGCGCGTTCGGCGACGCGTTCGCGGAGTTCGCAGAACAGGTCGTACTCCAGTTCGCCGCGGGCCTCCTCCAGCCGGAGAATCTCGCGCTCCCGTTCCTCTAACTCCTCGGTGACGAACCGCTTCGAGCGCCCG
>NZ_WPCD01000327.1:0-2118 GCF_009741955.1 Halogeometricum sp. CBA1124
GAGGTGGCGGTGGAAGTCGGTCAGGTCGGCGTCGCCGTCGTGCCACTTCATCCGCCCGCGTTGCTCGGTGACGCCGCGTTCCTGCCCGTAGTAGACGAGAGGGACGCCCGGGAACGTGAACGTCACCGCGACGGCCGCGCGGAGGGCGTCGGGACCGAACTCGGCGAGGTAGCGGTCCTCGTCGTGGTTCTCGACGTACCGCATGTGGACCGCGTCGTCGGGGTAGCCGCAGCGAGCGGACGCCGCGAGCGCGTCGAAGACGGCCTCCGCGGGCGCTCGCCGGTCCCCACGTCTCTGAGCGCGTAGTAGAGGTCGGTGTCGTAGTGCAGGTCGAACTCGTTCTCCGCGAACGCGGGGCGACGGGGGACCGTCTCGTCCAACAGGAGGAAGTCGGCCTGCTCGCGCTTGAGTCGGTCTCGGACCTCCTTCCAGAAACCGTGCGGGACGCCCCACGCGACGTCGCACCGGAAGCCGTCGACGACGGGCGCCCACTCGTCGACCACGTCGAGCATCCACTCGCGGACGCGCAGGGAGTCGTAGTTCAGGTTCGGAATCGACCACCAGTTGAACAGGACGCCGGGCGCGCCGTCGGCCGACCAGTCCACGTCCGAGGTGTCCCGTTCGGCCGGAATCCGCTCGTACAGGTCCTCGTACTCCGGGACGCCCGCCTCGTGGAGTTGGTACGCGGGGTGGTCGCGCGAGGTGTGATTTATCACGAGGTCGAAGACGACGCGGACGCCCGCCTCGTGGAGTCGGTCGACCAGCGACTCGAACTCGGCTCTCGTGCCGAGGTCGTCGGCCGTGTCGAACAGGTCGGTGATGTGGTAGCCGTGGCGCGTCGGACTCTCGCAGACGGGGGTGAGCCAGACGGTATCGACGCCGAGGTGTTCGAGGTAGGGGACGCGGCGTTCGAGTTCCGCGAACGTGGCGTCCACCGTCTCGCCCGCGAACTCGCGGACGAATATCTGGTAGATGGTGGCGTCCTCGACCCACGCGGGCGCGTCGGCAGGGCGGGAGGCGGCCACGTCTCCGCCCTCGCGTCCGAGTTCGACGGTGTCCGAGAGGCCGTGGCGGTCGGCGACGGGGACGGCGTGGACGCGCGTCCGACCGGCGACGGCGTCGGTAGGGAGATGGAGTTCGTCGCCCGAGACGGTCACGTCGTCGTCGGTGAGTTCGTCGCGGCCGTCGAGGTAGAACTCGACCGACGGGTCGGCCCCGTCGGGTGCGGGGCGGGCGTCCGCCGTGACGACCACCTCGTCGCCCCGCCGGTCGGCGTCGAGTCGGACGCGGGGGCGGCCCGGTCCCTCGACGGTCACCTCGGTGCGGGCGTACGGGTCGAAGGCGTCGTCGAACGCGAAGATGGCCTCGTGCGTGCCCGGCGGGAGTCTCGCCGCCGCGGTCCAGGCGTCGCCGTCGAACGTCGCCCGCGTCAGCCCCATCTCGAAGTCGTTGAACGGGCCGATGACGGAGACGCGTTCGACGGCGTCGGGGGCCGCGTCGACGGCCGCCGCGTCCACCCGAAACTGCACCGGACGCCGGGGGTCCGGGAACGCGCGGACGGTCTGCCGGTGGGTCCCGTCTGGGGCGTCGAGTTCGAGGCGGTAGACGCCGGGCACGTCCGGCGCGAGGTGGACGACGGGCGCGTCGCCGACGGTCAGGTCGCTGTCGGCGGGGCGTTCGACGACCCGCCAGCGGTACGTCTCGGCCGGGTCGGGGTCCCGCGGCGCGAGTTCGACGGCGTCGCCCACGTGCGTGAACCGGGGCGGTCCGGGATGGTGCATACGCCCAGAGACGGGGCCAGTCGTTTGACTGTTTCGGAGAAGCAGAAATCTGTGAACGACAATTACACCAAAAGTTATTACCCCCGACCGTCGAGTGGCGGGCAATGCAACTGCGCGACGCGTTGAAGGACTACAAGCGAAACCGGGACCACCGGACGCGGTTCCCGGGCGAGTGCCGGACCACGTCCGGGCGGTTCTCCGGTCGGAGCGGCCGACTCGTCCACGTGGGCGAGAGCGGGCAGATACGCGACTTCAGCTACCCACTCACCGGGTTGACGGGCATCGTCCGGTCCCGGTTCGGGGTCCGACCGGCCGGCGACGACGGGGGCGACGGCGT
>NZ_WPCD01000339.1:0-1786 GCF_009741955.1 Halogeometricum sp. CBA1124
GGCGCGGGCGCGGACCGACTCGCCGACGTCGGCCTCGACGCCCCCGACGAGATGGGCCTCATCTCCGGGCCGACGGGCGCGTTGCTGCACCACGCCATCGAGAACGAGCGCACGGCCATCGGGCTGGTCGTCGAGTCCGACCCGCGGTTCCCCGACCCGGAGGCGTCCCGCGTCGTCATCAAGCAGGGCATCGAACCGCTGACGGGCGTCGAGGTGCCGGTCGAGAACCTCGTCGAACGGGCCGAGGAGATTCGCAACGCGAAAGAACAGCTCGCGCGGCGGATGCAACAGGCCGACGAGGAGAGCACGCAGGCGCAACCGCTCCGGATGTATCAGTGAGGGCGTGCCTACCCGGACTCGACCGAGTCGTACAACCTTAAGCCGCGTCACCCGTTTTGGTCAGACATGACCGACGAGTCCCCCGACGGCCGTGTTTCCGAGAGCGACGACGCCGACGCCGCGGCAGAAGTAGAGGCAGAACGGAACGGGGAAGCCGAGGCAGTGGGCGCGGAGGCGACGGACGGCGAGATGGCGGGCGGCGAAGCGATGGACGACGAGCCGCCGAGGCGGGCGCCGAAGACGGCGTCTCGTCGCGGGTCGCGGCGTACGACGAGGAACTCGCCGACGAGGTTGCCGAACTCGAGGGCCGCGTCGCGCGACTGGAGACCGAACTCGCCGAGAAGGACGAGGAGGCGGACGAACTCCAGGACCGACTCAAGCGGACGCAGGCGGACTTCCAGAACTACAAGAAGCGCGCGAAGAAGCGGCAGGACCAGATTCGCGAGACGGCCACCGAAGACTTCGTCGAACGCGTCGTCACCGTCCGCGACAACCTCGTCCGCGCCCTCGACCAGGACGAGGACGCCGACATCCGACCGGGTATCGAGTCCACTCTCGAAGAGTTCGACCGCATCCTCGCGACGGAGGACGTGTCGACCATCGACCCCGAACCGGGCACCGACGTGGACCCCACGCGCCACGAGGTGATGATGCGCGTCGCGAGCGACCAACCCGAGGGCACCGTCGCCGACGTCTACCAACCGGGCTACGAGATGGCCGAGAAAGTCATCCGCGAGGCGCAGATCACCGTCAGCACCGGCGACGAGGAGTAATCGCCGCTTCGGTCCACCGAGACTGGCCGCTTGGCGTACTATTTTGTCCGCTCGCTGTCACCCACTCGCCGTGCGACTTCCGTTTCGAAATCGGTTCCGCGAGACGCCCCGCATCCGCTTTTCGGTCCACGGCGACGGCGACGAAGACCTGCTGTTCGTCCTCGGGTGGGGGAACGAACCCGACCACGAGCACGTCTCGTGGTTGCTGGACAGACTGGGCGAGACGTACCGCGTCCACGCCGTCACCATCCCGACGAACGGGTGGGACTTCGAGGACCAGTATCTCGCCCCCGTGCAGTCGTACTACGAGGACGGCGACTTCGACGCGGTGCTGAGTCACAGCACGGGCGGACTCGTCGCGGCACACCTCGCCGAACGCGTGGACGACCCCCCGCGGAACGTCTTCTTGAGTCCGTGGTGGGGGACGGCCCCGAACGAGGGGTTCGAGTCCGTGGTGCTGCCGTACGTCCTGCGTCTCCCCACCGCGCGACGACTGTTCACGGTTGACCGCGACGTCTCGGCCATCGGCGACCTGAAGTCCGAAGCCGAGTTCGAGGAGGGACCGCGGGGAGTCTCGCCCGCGTTCCTGCGGACCGTCGTGGACGCGCAGGCGAGACTGCCCGCGTTCCGCGAGGGCGACGTGGTGTTCTGCACCCTCTCGGACCGCGTCGTGG
>NZ_WPCD01000023.1:0-31678 GCF_009741955.1 Halogeometricum sp. CBA1124
GGGGTCGGCGTCGGCGCTCTCTATCTGCGAGGGCGTCGAGGTAGAGGACGAACTCCTCGCCGGTCTCCAGAATCGCGTCGCTGTCGCCGATACCGACCGACGCGTGAACGACCGGTGGCGTCGGCCGCCGTGGAGGCGTTCGAGTCCGGCTAGCGGGTCGTCGCCGACCGACGCTCGCACTTCCCGTCGCCCGGGGGTCGCCGTCACTCGGGCGGCAGCACCTTCCCGGGGTTGAGCGTCCCGTTCGGGTCGAGCGCGTCCTTTATCGCGCGCATGACCGCCACGGCGGCGCCGTGTTCGCGGTCCATGTACGACCGCTTGCCGATGCCGACGCCGTGTTCCCCCGTTGCCGTGCCGCCCATCGCTATCGCGGTGGTGACGACGCGTTCGTTGAGTTCGCGGACGCGAGCGACCATCTCCGCGTCGTCGGGGTCCACCAGCGGCGTGTAGTGGAGATTCCCGTCTCCCGCGTGGCCGACGCACGGCGTGAGCAGGTCGAGGTCCGCCGCGGCCGCCTCGACGGCGGCGACGATGTCGGGGTACGCGGAGATGGGGACGACGACGTCGCCGACGACGCCAACGTCCCACTCCTCCCGGTGGGCGCGGGCCGCGGGGAGCGCGTCCCGCCGGGCGGCCCAGACGCCGTCCATCTCTCCTCGGTCGGCCTCGGTCCACCGGTCCATCCCGCAGTCGTCGAATATCTCACGGACGAACTCGAGGTCGGCCTCCACGCCGGCCGCGGAGTTGCCGTGGAGTTCGACCACGAGCGTCGGTTTGGGCGCGAGGTCGGCGGCGTCGCTGTAGGCGTCGATGAGTTCCGCCTGCGTCGGCCCGACGAACTCCAGCGCACCCGGGCGGACGCCGTACCGAATCACCTCCGCGACGGCTTCGGCCGCCGAGCGCTCGTCGGGGAAGGTGGTGAGGGCCGCGCGCTTCTCCTGCGGGACGCCGACGAGTCCCAACGTCACCTCCGTCACGACGCCGAGGGTGCCCTCGCTGCCGACGAACAGGTCGACCAGGCTGTACCCCGAGGACGTCTTCACCGCCGCCGTCCCGCAGTCGAGTACGGTCCCGTCCGCGAGGACGACTTCGAGGCGGCGGACGTGGTCCCGCGTCTCGCCGTAGCGGACGGCGTTGAAGCCGGAGGCGTTCGTGGCGACCATCCCGCCCACCGTGGCGAGGTCGCCGCTCGAGATGCCGGGCGCGAACCGCAGACCGTGGCGGGCGAGTCGGTCGTTCAGGTCGTCGTAGACCACGCCCGGTCCGACCGTGGCCACGAGGTCCGACGGCCGCGGGTCGACGTGGTCGATACCGCGCGTCGTGAGGACGACGCCGCCCTCGACGGGGACGGCGCTTCCCTCTAGGCCGGACCCGCCGCCCCACGGCGTGACCGGCACGCCCCGGTCGTCGGCCGCAGCCAACACCGCCGACACGTCCTCGGTCGACGCGGCGTGCACGACGGCGTCGGGTTCGGCGGGGTCGTGCGGACTCGCGTCCGCCGCGTATCGGTCGCGTTCGCCGACGCCGAACTCGACGCGGCCGTCGAGTTCGAGCGTCGCGAGGAAGTCGCAGTCCCAGTTCGGCATTGGTCGGTGTTCGCCGTCTGCCCCCTTTGGTGTTACTCATCACGGCGATTGGAACCGCGCCACACGGACGGTACCCGTCGACCCGATCGAGATGACAGCATATAAATATCTATCTGCTATCAGTTCCGAACCGTAATGGAGTTAACAGAGTTCACGCGGTCGAACGCCCCGTCTACGGGCGTCGACGGATTCCAGCGAGAGAACAAGCGACTGCTGAACGTCCCGGTCGACGGGACGGTGATGATAAAGGCCGGGACGATGGTCGCCTACACCGGCGAGATGACGTTCACGGGGAAGTCGTCCGCCGAAGGCGGACTCACCGGGTTCATCAAAGAGGCCGTCAGCAGCGAAGGGACGCCGATAATGGAGGCCGAGGGCAACGGGAACCTCTACGTCGCCGACCAGGGCAAGAAAGTCCAGATTCTGGACCTCGACGCGGACGAGTCCATCTCGGTCAACGGCGACGACGTCCTCGCGTTCGAGTCCGGCGTCGACTACGAGATAAACACCATCGGCGGCCTCTCGGAGGCCGCGGCGGGCGGTCTGACGAACGTCTACCTCACCGGCCCCGGCACGGTGGCCATCTCGACGCACGGCGACCCGGTGGTGATGACGCCGCCGGTGTTCACCGACCCGGACGCACCGTCGCGTGGAGCACCAACCTCTCTCCGTCCGTCGCGACGAACAAGACGTTCGAAATCGGTCAGACGTCGGGCGAGGCGGTGCAGATGGAGTTCACCGGCACCGAGGGCTTCGTCGTCGTTCAACCGTACGAGGAGGGCGGTCAACGACAGGGACAGTAGCCCCGGTGCGTTCGAGGCGGCGCACCGATTCTATCTTCCGAACCCGTCCGCGAACGGATTCTTTCTCTACCCGCATTGGACGACGATGGTCACAAATCGGACTTTCTCCGACAGAATGCTCTCGGACACCTCTGTTTCTAGCAGAGAGACGAACGAACGACCAAATGTTACTCTCGCACGGTGCCGGTTCGTGGCTATCCTCGGCTCGGTCGGTTTCGCTCTCTCGGTTGACTCTCCCGGACGGGAGGTGAGGACACCCGGACGGGGAACTGACGTCGAGGTGCAGTATCGCACGATAGCCACAATGGTCTAATGTTCCCCGCGATAACGGTGTCTCGATTGCACTCAGAGTGAGTGACTGCCCGCGGCGTCTCCGAGTCTGGTTCGGGCAGCGTACCGACCCACACATGCCAATTCAACAACTCGTCACACAGCTCGAACACACGTTCGCACCGGCCCGCCAGTTGCTGACACCGATCCTCTCCAGTCCCGCCGTGATGGGCGTCTGGGCGCTCCTCGTCGTCGCGTCCGTCGGTACGCTCTGGTGGGACGTCAGAACTCGGAATCAGGCGCTCCCGTCGATGATGAAAGGGGTTTGGACGCTGGTCGTCCTCTACTCCGGCCCGTTCGGCCTCGCTATCTACTGGTACTCCGGAGGACGCAGATTTCGCACGACTCGGTGTGGCGGCGGGGTCTCCGCTCGACGGCCCACTGCTACTCGGGGTGCGGTGCGGGCGAAGTCGTCGGCATCCTCACCGCGCAGGCGATTCTCGGCCTCGCAATCGGCTGGGTTGCCGCCATCACGTTCGGCTTCGCGTACCTGTTCGGCTACGCGCTCACCGTCGGCCCCCTGATGCAGGAGGGCGTCGCTTTCTGGGAGTCGATGAAGGACGCCCTCTACAGCGAGACGCCGTCGATCACCATCATGGAGATAGTCGCCATCGGGGCGGACCTGCTCCTCGCCGCGTCGGCACACGTCACCGACGTCCTGTTCTGGATGGCGCTGGCGTTCTCGCTGTCGCTCGGGTTCGTCGCCGCCTTCCCCATCAACGTCGTCCTCGTCAACTTCGGCGTGAAAGAGGGTATGAAGAACCCCGCCGAGATGGGCGACGACGGCCGCAGCACGCGTTCGCAGGCGCAGGCGGGCGACTGATCCCTCACCGTGTCCTCTGGAATCCGAAACACGCTCGACGGGACGGTCGTTCGCTGGGCGCTCGTCGGCGGTGCCCGACCAGCCGTCGCGGCGGTTCTCGTCGCGGGAATCCTCGTCCTGTTCTCGATAGCCGCGGCCGTCGGACCCCTCTCCGGGACCCCGTCGAGCCCGATGTACTTCCTCTTCAGCTCTCTCTTCGGAGGGAACCTCACCCTCGTCACCGTCGTCCTCTCCATCAACCAACTCGTCCTCTCGCGGGAACTCGGCGCCCCCGGAGAACTCCGCGACCGGATTCGAGACGCGATGGCGTACCGAAACGAGGTCGAGGAGACGTCCGGGTCGTCGCCGAGTCCCCTCTCGCCGACGGCGTTCCTGCGCTTCCTCCACGAGGCGGTCAGCGCCGACGCGATGGCGCTGCGCGACTCCCTCTCGGACACCGACGACGGGAGACTGTCCGAACGCGTCGAGGGACTCGTCGACGACCTGTCGTCCGACGCCGCCGACGTGCGAGCGACACTCGACGAGTCGAGCGTGGACATCTTCGGTGTCATCGAGGCGACGCTCGGGACCGACCACGCCTCACAGCTGTACGATATCGCGGCGATAGAGTCGGAGTTCGACGAGCTAACCGACGACCAGCGACGACTGCTGGACCGCATTCGGGAGCAACTGCTCCACGTCGACACCGCGCGGAAGTACTTCCGGACGGTGTACATCGAGAAAGAACTCTCGTACCTCTCGCGACTCCTGCTCTACGTCGGCGTTCCGGTGGAGGTTCTCATCGCCGGGGTACTCGCCGTCTACGGCGCCGTGGGTTCGGCACCGCCGACTCCGGGCTGGGTGCTCCCGTTCGTCGTCGTCTCGTTAGCCGCGGGGTTCGCTCCTCTCGCAGTGCTGTTCTCGTTCGTGCTGCGACTCTCGTGGGTCGCCCAGCGGAACACCTCGGTCGCACCGTTCGCCGACGCCGGACGAGACGAAGGGTGACAGGAGCGGTTTCGGCGCACGCTCACTCGACGTATCTGAGGACGCGCGCCATCCCCGCGTCGAGGTGGTAGAGGTTGTGACAGTGGAACAGCCACCGACCGGGGTTGTCGGCGTGGAAGTCGATGGCGACCTGTCCCATGTGACCCGGCACGAGGACGGTGTCTTTGACGGCGTCGCCGACCCGGAAGAAGTGTCCGTGGAGGTGCATCGGATGGACGACGGGACTCCGGTTCGTCATCCGGATGCGGACGTGTTCGCCCGGGCGAATCGAGAGCGGGTCCGCTTCGGGGTAGGCCTGCCCGTCGATCGTCCAGACGTACTCCCCCCTGCCGCGGGACAGCGTCAGGTCGAAGGTTCTGTCGGGACTCCCGTCGACCCCGTCGAGCGACGAGACGGCGCGCAGGTCACCGTACTCGAGACGCTCGCTCGGCGACGACGGGGCCGTCGGCGTCGTCGACTCGCTCGTCCCCTCGTACGCGAGAACCGCTCTCGCGGGCGGTTCGTTCCCGTCGAGCGCGTCCGCCCGGAGCGACCACGTCCCCGGGTTGCTCGCTTCGACCACGGCGTCGTATCGCTCTCCGGCACCGAAGACGAACGAGTCCGCCTGCACCGGTTCGACCGGCCGGCCGTCGGCGTGCGTTATCGCCATCTCGTGACCGGCCATCCGGACGCCGTACACCGTCGCGCTGGCGGCGTTCACGAACCGGAACCGGACCCGTTCCCCCTCCGTCACCTCGAACCGCGGCGGGTCGCTCGGGAGGCGGCCGTTGACGAGGTGCCCCTCGTACGGCGGGCGCGCGTCGCCCATCCTCGCGCCTCCCGTTCCGCCAGCGCCGCCGCCACCCATGCCGCCCCCCATACCGCCACCGCCCGGACCGGTGTCGGATGGCGGGTGCGGTTCGCCGGGGAGGTAGTCGTCGAACACGACGACCACGTCCCGGTCGTACTCGACGTGCGGGTCCCGTTCCTCGACGACGAGCGGACCGAGCAACCCGCGGTCGAGTTGCAGTCCGACGTGACTGTGGTAGAAGTACGTGCCAGCGGGTTCGGCGCGGAACTCGTACCCGTACGTCTCGCCGGGCCGCACCGGCTCCTGCGTCACTCCGGGCACGCCGTCGACGGGGTTCGGAACGGGCACGCCGTGCCAGTGAATCGTCGTCTCCTCGGGCAGGTCGTTGGTGAGTTCGACGCCGAGAACGTCTCCCTCTCGAACGCGGAGTTCGGGGCCCGGGAACCGCCCTTCGTACGCCCACGTCTCGTTCGACCCGGTCGGTCCGGTCGCCGTCCCGGGCGCGGCGGTGAGACCGACCGATTCGTCCGGTTCCTCGGTGACCGTCGGCCGTGGCGTGACCTCGCGACCGTTCGAGCCCGTTCCCGGGATACTGCCGACACATCCCGCGAGCGCACCGACCGCGGCTACCTGAGCCGAGCGAAGGAGCGCCCGCCGGGAGAGCGGTCTTGACTGGTCGTCGTTCGGTGTACCGTCTTCGCGCGTGTGCTTGTGGTCGGGTTCCATCGTTTTCGAGTGTCTCGGGGACGCGACGGTCGCCGTCGACCGATTCGGCGCCGCGGACGCACAGTCTTGTGCTCCCCTGTGAAGAGCGTACTCCAACGTAGCGTTCGCCGCCGGATAGGTATTGCGGGCCCGTTTTGCTCGAAGCGGAGACGACGCGTAGGTGTGGGATTCGGACGGCGGTTCGTCGCTACCGACCCGTCCGCCTGACCGTCCCTCGGACGGGTAAGTTGCCTCTACCGGTTTCGACGTTACAGTAATGGCCACGTAAGGACCCGACTAGCTTCGCGTACTACTGCCTATTTCCTTCGTTTCCGGAGGAGTACGTTCCGCGTCGTCTCCCGAAGCAGTGAGATTCGGGTGCATCGCGGCCGAGGCGGACGGCTGACGCCATCGTGAACCGAAAGTGTGGCACGTATAGTAGCGTCGGCCGGCGAGTCGAATCACCGTCACGACCGGCCACCGGTCTACGACTCGGCGTCGGTCTCGCCGCCCGGGAGAAGCGTCGAGAGCAGGAGCACGAGAAGCACGAGGAGCGTGAGGAGCAACAGCGTCTCTCGCTGTGCCTGTACGATCGCGCTGTCGAACACGCCGACCAGCAGTTCTCGTTGCGCCGCGGAGAGGCCGTCGAGGAACTCTCGTTGCGTCTCTTTGGTCGCGGTCTCCGCGGCGTCTTCGAGAGCGGACACGATTCCCGCCCGGTCACCGGCCGACACGTCCGTGCCCACGGCGGCGAATACGCCGTCGACGACGCCTCCGTAGAATCGGCGCAGTAAGTACGTGCCCACGATAGCGGTCCCGAACGAGTAGCCGAGCATCATCGTCGCGTTCATCAGACCGGACGCCGCCGCCGCATCCTTCGCGTCGACCGACGAGAGCGTCACGTCGATAAGCTGCGCCATCACGAGCCCGAGTCCGAGGCCGACCAGCGCCATCGGCACGGCGAGTTGCACCAGCGTCGCGTCGAGCGTCGTCCGGGACACGAGCGAGAGTATCCCGAGCCCCATGAGGACGATTCCGCCCTGAATCAGCGTTTTCGGCGGGACGAACCGCCGCCAGTCGGTCGTGAAGAGAGACGTGACGAACGTCGCGACCGAGAACGGGAGCATCGCGACGCCGGTCTCGAACGCGGTGTATCCCGCGCCGGACTGGAGGAAGACCGGCACCACGAAGATGAACCCGGCGAGGACCAGGGATCGCGACGCGTTCGTGACGACGCCGGCGGTGAACGCCCCGTTCGCCAGCAGACGGACCGGAACCAGGGGCGACCCGCCGCGTCGCTCGATTCGTCGCTCGTACTGGACGAAGGCCG
This sequence comes from Halogeometricum sp. CBA1124, assembly GCF_009741955.1. NCBI lineage: Archaea > Methanobacteriati > Methanobacteriota > Halobacteria > Halobacteriales > Haloferacaceae > Halogeometricum > Halogeometricum sp. CBA1124. The sequence continues at coordinate 7,352 of NZ_WPCD01000023.1, forward strand.
CGAAGACGACGATTCCGAGGCCGACGAGCCAGACGGTCGGGGACGCCCCGAACAGGTCCAGCCGAACGTCGCCGACGACGAACGGTCGGCGAGACGCCACCCAGCCGTACCGGCCTGCGAACAGCACGCCGGCCACGAGGGCTGTCGTCCCCACGACCGAGAGCACCGTCCCACCGACGTCGAACGCCGAGCGAGTCTCGGTCAGGGGTTCGCGGGGGAGATACCGAACGAAGAAGAGTGCGACGAGGACGATGAGCACCTCGATACCGAAGCCCCACCGCCAACTCGCGAACGTCGTGACCGCCCCTCCGAGCAGCGGGCCGAAAGCGGCTCCGGCCGCGTTCACCCCGGCGAGGATACCGAGCGCTTTCGCCCGGTCCCGCCCTTCGTAACTGACGAGGAGGACGGTGAACGTCAGCGGGAGTAACACGGCGGCCGCGGCGCCCTCGATGACGGACCACCCGACGTAGAGGACGACGACGTTCCAGCTCAGCGCCGCCAGCGTCGTCCCGACTCCGTACACGAGAAGCGTCGCGGTCATCAGTCGCCGAATCCCGTACATCGACGACAGTTTGCCGCCGGGGAGAATCAACGCCGCCATGACCATCGCGTAGAACGATATCGCTCCCTGTACGACCGTGACGGTCGTATCGAGGTCGACGACGATGGCCGGAATCGCGACGTTCATCAGCGTCGAATCGATGACGCCGATGAACATCGCGAGACTCACCGCGACCGCCGGTCCCCAGTACGCCAACCCTCCCGCCGAACTGGCTGCCACCGTGTCGTCGTCGGGGACGGAAGCATTCGCGTCAGATTCCATAGACGTCCGATACGGCGTCGCGCTCGATAAACCTCCCTTACGGACCGAGAGGTCCGTCTTCCGGCAGGCCCGACTCAGCGGTGGGAGTCGCCCGAGTCGAGTCGCTCGCCGCAGTGCGGGCACCAGTTGGCACTCGGGTTCTCCGACGCCTCGGTCCCTTCTCCGGTCCGTTCCGGGAAAGTCGCGGTCCGCCCGTCACCTGACTCCCGGATTCGAGTCCGTTTGGACTGCCTCGTTCGGTTCACTCGTCGGTCGGACGACAGTTCGCGCCGGAATCTCGTCCTCCCGTCTCGGTGCCGACGTGACGAGGCGTTGGAACCACGTCTCGTCGTCCGGTGCCGCCTTCTCGACGAGTTCGTAGTCGACGACGACGCCGCCGTCGTCCGCCGCCGACAGACGAACGTAGTTGAGTTGGTACCAGGAGTAGAAGACGGGCGGGAGGACACCCAAGCTGGGTTCGACTCGCTGGAGTCGCTTCAGCCACGTCCCCGTGTTGACGACGGCCCTCCCGTCGACTTCGGTGACGGCGGGTCGGTGGGTGTGCCCGTAGACGAACACGGCGACCGACGGGTCGGACGCGAACAACGCTCTCGCGCCCGCGAGATAGTCGTCGACGGGCGGGTCTCGGTCGTCCGGCCGGTCGATTCCGAACCGTCTGAGCGTCTTGCGAGCGTCTCTGACGAAGACGTACAGGGGGATGGCGACGAGTAACAGCAACAGCGTGATGACGAGGTTCGCCGTCAACAGGAGGTCGACCAGCGTCCCCACCGGACCGAACAGTTCGAGGACGCCTTCGACGAGGTCCATCGGGAGCGACCAGAGACCGACTGCGTCGAGTGCGAACGCGAGAACGTAGAGGAATCCGACGTTGAACAGCAGGAAGAACGGCGCGGAGACGTATCTGAGCCACGGACTCATTTCCCGATAGAAGTAGTTGGACACCATCCACGCCGGAATCTGCGTCATCGGTGTCACCGCTTGGATGTCCTTGAGCCAGTTGAACTTCCCGCGCGCGGAGAGACGCCCGGCGCGACTCGTGACCTGTCTGTTGACGAAGTATCCCGGAGGGTTCGCGTGGGGGTTTCCGAAGTCCGGAATCCGGTTGTTGGAGTCCCGTTGCATCCCGTGTTCGACGTGAACGACGTAGTCACCGACCTCTCGGGTGAGCGAGACCACCTGTCGAAGCGTGACGTTGTACTCGGCCAGACGGTCGACGTACTCGGGATACGCCGCCAGTTCGTAGTCGTGGTTCCCGGGGATGAGCGTGATGGGAATCCGACTCCCGGTGGCTTCGAGTTGGTCGAACAGTTCCGGGTACCGGTCGACGAGGGCGTCGAACTTGTCCAGTCCGTCGACGCCGGTGAACTCCCACAGGCCGAACGCGTCGCCGTTGATTATCAACTCGGCGTCCTCGTCCGTCCGTTCGAGCATCCGGAGGAACGACAGCAACTCCTCCAGGAAGTCGACGTGCTCCAGTTGCTCGTCGCCGCCGATGTGGAGGTCACTTATCAGGTAGTACGCGTCGGTCACGGTCTTCCGCCTCGCTGCGACCCGGTCCGGAACGGTCGTCTCGGTGCGACACGCCGTCGGCGGCGCTCTCCGCGCGTCGTCGCGACTCTGCCGCCGCCGTCGCCCAATCGCGTCCGTCCGCCGGTGGCGACTCCCGTCCACCTCGACCGTCGACGGACGGTCGTCGCGCGAACTCCCTCGCGGTCGGACGAGGCCGTCGCGCGCTCAGCCATGGCGAATCACCGGGGCCCGGTCGGGCGCGAGTCTTCCGAGCGAGGGCCTCGTCTCTGCGTCGTCGGATATCTGTGCTTCGATGAACCCGACCCTGACGACCACGTCTCGGCCCATCTGTTCGGTCAGGTGGTCGTCGAATCGCTGTGCGAGGTCGGGCGGGACGTCCAGGTCACGCGGGACACCGACCAGCACGTCGACGCGAGGCTGGTTCCCGAGGAGTAGGTCGGCGGGCCTGTAGTCCACCGTGACACTGGCGAGTTCGACCCCTTCGACGTCCGCCTCGTCGAACTGTCGTTGGAGTTCGATCTGCGTCTCCCGCTCGAACGAGGCGGTCTGGAACGACGCGTACGTCACGCCGGCGAGGACGACAGAGAGAACCGCGAGAGAGATACCGATGACGGTGATTCGAGAGACGATAGACGCTCTGACGCCTTCCTGCTCGCCGGCGTCCAGTGGCTTGAACCCCGACAGGTAGAACAGGATCAGCGCCGAGAGGTTGATCGCCAGCAGGTTGACGACGACGAGAACCGCGCCCGTGATGGCGACGCTGGGGAGGCCGAACGCGAGACCTAACCCCGACGTCGCCGCCGGCGGGACGAGAGCGACGGCGATGGCGACACCGACGAGAGTCGACCCGGACCCCCGCATGATACTGATCGAGCCCGCGATTCCCGACCCCAGAGCGAGAAAGAGCGATAGGACGTTCGGACTGGTTCGTTCTGCGACCTGCGGGATCTCTCGAATCTCCAGCCCCGGCGGGATGAGGAGCGTCTCCCGGAGCAGCACCCCGAGTATCGCGGCCGTCGCGATGGCTGCCAGGAGACCTGTCACCTGAAGGGTGACGCCGCGAGACGCCATCCGCCGGTCGGCCAGTATCGTCCCGACGGACGCGGAGACTGCCGGTCCCATCAGGGGTGCGACGACCATCGCTCCGATGATGGTCGCCGCGGAGTCGAGGAGGAGGCCCGTCGTGGCGATGACCGTGCTGAGTAGCAAGAAACTGAAAAACGTCGAGTTCGCCGGTGCGAGGTCCTCCGCTCGGGCGTGGAGCTCTTCACGAGAGATCCTGAGGCCGGGGAATCGCTCTTTCAACGCCGAGAGACGCTGTGAGACGACCGTCTCTGTGGCGAGGACGATGGTGTACGTGTCGTCTCGGACGCCTGCCTTCGTCAACCCCTCCATCACCGTCTCGACGCCACTGGGTGGGACCGGAAACTGGACCATCGCCTCGAAATCTCCCCGTCCGACTTCTTCGAAGACTGCGTAGTCGACACCTTGCTCGTCGAGCGAGTCGAGAACGTTCTCTCGTCTCCCCTGCGGTATCAACACCTGAACGAGTCGCATGCACGGTACGACGCGACGAGAGGACAAAAAGTATGAGTGATCTGATAGGATAGCGTCGTCGCCGTCAGGGAGACGTGATATTCTCGGTGCTCGTAGGACGTACTTATGACTGATATGAACGTACAATACGTTCGAACATGAGTTCTGTTACCCCTACCGAGCCGGAGATGGCCACCGAGACAGAAGCACCGCTCGAAGCTATCCTCCGTGACGAGGGTCGCACCCTGATGATCGTCGGCGGACTCCTCGCGGTACTGGGCGTCGGGGCGATACTCTTCCCGTTGTTGTCCTCGCTCACGGTCGGACTCTTCATCGGCGGCGCACTCGCTATCGCCGGGGTCGCCCACGTCGCTCACGCGTTCTCCGCGTCGGGATGGCGAGGGGCCGTCGGTGAGATACTGCTCGCCGTCGTCCTCCTCGTCGCCGGCCTCGCGATGCTGTTCAATCCGGTCCTCGCGCTGACGTCGTTGACGCTCCTCCTCGTCGCCTACTTCGTCGCGGACGGCGTCGCGTTGCTCTACTTTGCGTGGTCGCTTCGGACCGAGCGCGGATGGGTGTGGCCCGCCGTCTCGGGGGGCATCTCGTTCCTGCTCGCCGGCCTCCTCTTCGCCGGCTACCCGGCGACTGCCGCGTGGGCACTCGGGCTCCTGTTCGGCGTCAACCTCCTGAGTACCGGGCTCTCGATGGTCGTCCTCGGCCGTGCGGCCAGCGCCGACCTCGCACCGACTCCGCCCCGGACCCCTCGGCCCGACACCGGTGTCTGAACGGCCTCGGCACTAATGCCCGGTTCTTCCTCCTTTTCGCCACGTCGCGGCGGACGCACTCGCCGTGAGGCGTACGCCGACCCGGAGTCGAGGGCCGACGTGCTGGCGTCGGGCGACACCCCACGCTCGCCGAACGAGTCTCTCACCCGTCCAGCTCGGTGGAACGCCCGGCGGTGTCGAACGCGTCCGCGATGGAGTCCACGAACGCTCTCTCGGCCGGACTGACCCGGCGATCGCCGAACCGCAGTACCCCGCCCCCGACGCCGGCGTCGACGACCTGTTCGGCGCACCACCGGACGAACCGTCCGTACTCCTCCCGTTCCTCCGCAGTCGCTCGCTCTCGAACGACGGCCGTCGCCTCCCGACAGCAGTCGTGAGCCCGCGCCACCGTCACCGCGCGGTCGAGTTCGCGCCCCTCCGCGTCCCGCTTCAGCCGGTCGGCGTTCACTCGAACGAACCCGGCGAGTTCGGACTCCGGGCGGAACTCGTCGGTGCGCCGGAGCGTCCGACGAATCGTCCCGAGTTCTCGCCGCAAGCCGCCGTACGAGACGACGACGACGCCGAACATCACCTCGACCGGCGTCCGAGCGAGCGTCCGCCACTCCTCCGGTGTGAACGACTCTCGACCGGCGTGCCGAATCGGTAACACGCACCGGATATTGATTCCTCGGTCGTCGCGCCCGCGACGGACCCGCGAACGACATCCAGTGAGGGGGAGTCCCGAGAAAGAGCTATCTCGGTACCTCCCGTTCTCACACGCGTTCGACGGGCGGCAGGCCGCATCACCCCTACCGCAATTGTCCGTCTCCACCATGACCGAAGAACCCAACACCGAGTCGTCGGCGTCCGACCCGTCCGAGACGGACCACGCCGGAGGAGTCGCCGCGACCGTCGAGTGGCCCGCTCTCGACCGCGGACGCGCGGCGCTCTGGTTCGTCACGCTCGCCCTCGTCGCGGGACTGCTCTACGTGGGGTGGCGGTACGTCGGCACCGTGGTCGTGGGCCTCTTCGTCTACTACGTCACCCGTCCGGTACTGCGTCGCGTCGAGACTCGGTTCGGGTCACGGACAGTCGCTGTCGCCCTCACGCTCTCAGTGGTGGCATTGCCCCTCCTGTTCGTCGTCGGGTGGACGTTCGCCATCTTGCTCACTTCGCTGGACGACCTGCTCGAGTCGGACGTTCTCGGCGACGTCGAGGCGTTCGTCCAGCCGTATCTCGACCTCACGTCACTGCTGACTCAACTGGGCGTGTTCCTCGACGAGGTTCTCAGAGACCCGAGTCGGCTCAGCGACGTCGACCTCGGAGCCTTCGTCGGCGACGCCGTCGGGTCGATATTCGGCTGGGTCGGCGTCGCCGTCAACGTCGGTATTCACGCGTTCATCGTCCTCATCGTCGTCTTCTACCTGCTCAGAGACGACTACCTCGTCGCGCGGTGGGCTCGGAACACGTTCGTCGAGGAGGGCGGCCGTCTGGAGTCGTACTTCGTGACGGTCGACAGGGACCTCCACAACGTCTACTTCGGAAACATCCTGAACGCACTCCTCACCGGAATCCTCGCCGCCACGACGTACGGCCTGCTCAACGTCTTCGCACCGACGGCCACTCGAATCCCGGAGGCGGCGTTCCTCGGTATCCTCGTCGGTGCGGCGAGTCTCGTCCCGGTGATCGGTATCAAACTCGTCACGTGGCCGGTCGGGGCGTATCTCCTCGGGCGGGCGCTCTGGTTCGACCCGGAAGCGGTCTGGTTCCCCGTCGTCTTCTTCGCCGTCTCCTTCGTCATCGTGGACTACGTCCCCGACCAGTTGCTCCGCCCGTACGTCAGCGGTCGGACGCTCCACGTCGGTGCTGTGATGCTCGCGTACACCGTCGGCCCACTGCTCTTCGGGTGGTACGGCATCTTCCTCGCACCGCTCCTGTTCGTCGTGGCGTTCGAGTTCGGCCGGATACTGTTCCCGTGGCTCCTCGACGCCTCGCAATCCGACCGCGAACCGGCGGACGGGTCAGACAGCGAATCGGCGCGCCCACGGCCGTCCGCGGAGGCACCGCTTTCAGAGCGCGGAGAGGCGGACGATTCGAACTCCGAAGCCGACCGACGGGTCTCGGGGCCCGTCGAGCGCGACGGCCCTACCCCGAACGAGTGAGACCTCCGTTCGGCCATCTCGGACAGGAGAGACGGGCGGTCGGCACCGCGAAGGAGACGGTGAACCTGACTCGGTCGCGTATTCGACGTACGGAGTTCGACGAGAGTCGTCGCTGGCCATCCGACCGTGCGAACCTCCGGCGTGTTACCGAATCGACGACAGTCGCGCGGTCTATAAGCATCGTTTATGCTGCTTTCGTGCATACGTGTCGACGGGTAAGCAAAATGAGTTCGTTAGTAGTACTCGCTTTCGACACGATGGACGGCGCGGAGAACATGCGGGAGAAGATGTACCAACTGCAGCGTCGGGAACTCATTACGATAGACGACGCCGCCATCGCCGTTCGGAAAGAGAACGGCCAAGTGAAGGTCAAACAGGCCTACAGCCTCGTCGGTGCGGGTGCGCTCGGGGGGTCGTTCTGGGGACTCCTCATCGGCGTCATCTTCTGGATGCCGTGGCTCGGAATGGCCGTCGGAGCGGTGACGGGCGCACTCGGCGGCAAGTTCACCGATATCGGTATCGACGACTCGTTCATCAAAGAAGTCGCGAACACGGTCGAACCGGGCGACTCCGCGTTGTTCCTGCTGGCCCGCGACGCGCAGATGGAGCGAATCGAACAGGAACTGTCGGACTACGAGTTCGAGATTCTCGAGACGAACCTCTCGCCCGAAGACGAGGACAGACTTCGCGAGGCGTTCGCCGCCGAGGAGATATCGGGATAATCCGCGAGAGCGCGCGACACCGGTTCCTTCCGACGACCGAGGAGTAGGGGCCGAGTCACCTGTTCGCGGACCGGGCGTCGAGTCTCGCGGCGAGTTCTCGCGAGACGCCGGACAGGTGAGCCGACCCGAAGACGGCGACGAGGAGGCCGCCGACCGTGTTGTAGAACATGTCCAGCACCGTGTCTTCGAGGCCGTACTGCGTGAGGACCGTGTCGGCTCCGACGAGGCCGGCACCGACGCTGATGTAGAACTCGAGCAGTTCCCAAACGACGCCGAACGCCAGGACGAACATGAGCATGAAGACGAAGAGGACCTTCGGCGGCATGTGGACGAACTCCGAGTGTTCGTCGAGGGCGACCACGGTCGCGTAGGCGACGCCCGCTACCAGCGACGACGAGAGCGCGTGCGTCATGTGGTCCCACCACCACGTCGCCGAATACGGGCTCAGGAAGTCCAACGCCGGGAGGGGAAGCGTCCCGAACGCGTGGAGGAACATCGCTACCGTGATCCAGAGGACGAGGCCGACGTTCATCGCGAACTTGTAGTTCCGTTCGAGGTACGCCGGGAGGAACGTCACGAGGAGACCGACGGCGGCGTTGACGACGATTCCCGGGTTGAGAGTGAGGAGGCCGACGGCGAGGATTCCGACCATCACCGCTTGGAGGAACCGAACGAGCCGGGTCTGCCGGCGTTCGGTCACGTACGTCGTCAGCCTCATGCCGTCTCCACCTCCGCGGGCGAGCCGTCTTTGAGATTCGCTTCCAGTTGTCGTCTGAAGTACCAGCGGAACGCGATCGCCGAGAAGACACTCGCCACCAACACGGCGCTGAACACGAGCATCAGTTCCTCGTTGGTCTCGACGAACGCCGTCCCGAGATACCGTGCCGACGCCGCAGACCCGAGCGCCCACAGTCCCGCCGTCCCCATCGTCACGACCATCACGAACCCGATGGCGAAGTTCGGAGTCATTCGAACGGTCGTGACCATCTGAAGCGCGACGACGACGAGAAGCGCGAGCATAGCGATGCTGACCGAGGAGACGGCGTCTCCCAGGAGTGACCGGTCGTAGGTGACGACGACCAGCGGGAGGGACGCGAGCAGCAGCATCCACCACGGGACGGTCTTCGTCCAGGAGCGACGACTCAGTACCGGCACGACGGCGACGCCCGCCGTGACGACTGCGAGAGCCGTGACGACGAACGCTCCCTCGAGGAGATTACTAACTCCGACTGCGGCGACGACGGCGGTCAGTATCCACGCGATAGCCGCGTTCACCCGGTCGTCGATTACGAACCACTCTTCTGGAAGTGCCTGACTCATGATGAGTTCTCCCGAGACTCGACCGACAGAACTCGTCGCAGCGGTACCTCGGTCGCTTCTCGCCCCTCTAGAGAACCTGAATCGTAATCAACCTATACCCCTCGTGAGGGGAGGTGCGCAGTGACTTCGATAGAACCGACCCGTTCCGAAGTGGACGCGTTCGCGTCTCTCCGACTCTCGTGTTTCAGTGAGAAACAGCCTAAGCATTACACCCGTAGCTACGTAAGACAATATTGTCAATTAACTGGTACTGAACGAAAATCGGCCACTTTCGTCGCCGTGAACGCGGAATGTCACACCGTCGACGGTCGTCTCTCTCCGCCTGACCAGTGTCTCTCTCGACATTCTAGCCCGTCCTCTCGGCCGGAAGGCTAACTGGACCGGTCGGGCCTCCGATTTCGGCGATCGTCGTCTCGACCGTCGCCGTCCGCCGCTACGGTGGTTTGCGACCGACCACGACGTGCCACGGGACGCGCTCGCGCCACGGGCCGAGTATCGACTCCGCTACCTCCGCACCCGGACCGGTCGGTCCGCGCTGATGAACGGTTCCGAGTCGTCGTCCTCGGCGAGTGAGATGCCGTTGCACTCCGTACGGCGCACCGTCCACTCGGGGAGTTCCGGAACTCCGTAGTCCGCCGGTTCGCGGTAGTGGTGCGCGATGACCCACCGCCGGGCGCGCATACTGGGCCTGTCGGGACGGTCCGCCGACCGGTCCGTCCGTCTCGTCCGCTCGTTCCGCTCTCGGGTCGACGAGCGCGAGCGCTCTTCCGTCACGGTCAGAACGCCTCCGCGACGATGTCGGCGACTCGCTGGCGGTCGAACAGTCGTTCGTCGGCTGTCACTTCCCCGAACGTGTCCGGATAGAGCTGTTGGGCGGCGCGTTCCGTGAGGAACAGATTCTGGATCGGCCCCTGTCGGAGGTACCCCCCGCGGTACACCCGCCGGTTCTGCACGGCCGTCAGTTCGCTCGCGACCGGGTGGCCTTCCATGTACGCGAGGACGGTGTCCCTGAACTCCGCGACCGATTTGTCCTCGTGACCCCGAATCAGGAGCACGTCCGGGTCGACGGTGAGCAGGTTCTCGTAGTCGAGTTCGCCGCGGTTCTCGGTACTCAAATTCTCGATACCGGTGCCGGCCAGCGCGTCGCTGACGCCGAGGTCGTTCCACTGCTTCTTGCTCGTCCCCTGGTCGGCGAGTCGATACGGCGAGAACGTCTCGGGTCGTCGGTCCCCTCGAAGGTGAGGAAGACGGTCGGTCGCTCGGCGGCAGGGGGTAACCGCGACTGGAGGTCGGCGACGAACTCGTCGTGGAGCGATTTCAGCGCCTCGAAGCGCTCGCGTTCGCCGAAGAGGACGGCCATCTTCTCGAAGGCCTGATACAGGGTGTAGTAGCGGTAGTCGTGCCAGCCGTCGGACCGCCGGAAGATCGTGTTCCCGAGGAACGGCGCGACGTTCTCGCGAATCTCCTCGACGTCGCCGTCGCTCCAGTCGAACCAGTTTCGCAGCATCCCCGTATCGACGACGTGGACGTCGGCGCCGAGTTCGTAGAACAGCTCTTTGGACATGTCGGCCTCGACGAGGTCGTGTTCCGCTAGCTCGTCTTCGTCGACGCTCACGCCCGGCAGTTCCTCGTACGGGTCGGTGTGATACTCTCCGGCCTGACCGATACCCAGCATCCCGTCCGCCTGCCCGAGGGCGACCCCCATGTCGGCGTAGTCGCCACCGTACGGGAGCCACGTCTCGGGGACCGACTCGAAGGTCACCTCTCCGACCGGCGCCATCTCGACGGTGTAGGCGTCGTTCCCCGCCGTCGTCTCCGCCTGCGTCGCTGTGGCGGTGTCCGCCGTCGTCGTCTGAGCGGCCGTCTCCGTCGGGTCGGCGGTCGTTCCGGAACCGGTCTCGGCCGTGCAGCCCGCCAGCAGTCCGCCGCCGAAGACAGCACCGGTGTATCTCACGTAGTCTCGCCGCGTCGGTGCTTCGTCTTCACAGCCGTCTTCTCCCATGAGGTTTAGGCCAGCCTAAAACAACAAAACAGTTTTGGTTCCTTTCCAAGCCGAATCCTCCGAAGGCAATGCGTTCGGGCGCTTCCGTCGGCGGATACTCGATGCAGTCCGCCGAATCAGGGAGGTGCGCGGGAAGCACTCACGCGGATTTCCCGCGTACAGGGTTGTGTTCGCAGGCTGTCCTTCCGATTACGGCACAGACGACGAGAACTCCGACTGCGACCAGCGAAACTCCGAGGAGCGATTCGAGCAGGTAGTAGAGGAGCGAACCGACGGTGACGTTTACTCCGGCTAAGGCGAGTGGGTAGACGGTTTGTACCGGATACATCGTTCTCACCTCGTTCTACTCGCCTATCTGTTAAATATACGACCATAGCTCAAACGGGCGCTTTTGTTTGCGAGGAGATACCACGACTGTCGCGAGGAGGTCACGTCGACTCGCATCGTCGTATTCGGGCATCCGACGTCGGAGGTGAAGCGGGAGGACCGGCGATGTGCGTGCTGGTTGCGGCACGGCCGTATCGAACGACTTGGCCGGTCTCGGGAGTCACGCCCAACACGTGGAGTGTCCGGAGTACCGTCTCGATGACACGCGGCGCGACTGTCGGTCCGGTGGCTTTGATACTGCTCCCACGCCAACGGTAGGTATGTACGACGACATCTTGATTCCAACCGACGGGAGCCAGGGTGCGGAAGCCGCACTCGAACACGCCATCGATATTGCGACGCAGTGGGAGGCGACTCTCCACGCCCTGTACGTCGTCGACTTTCGAGTCGCACGCTCGGGACCGTTACGGGAAGCGCTCCGGGACGAGGGGCGTGAGGCACTGCGAGACGTCGAGGTGACGGGAACGCAAGCGGGACTCTCCGTCGTGACCGAGATTGCGGAGGGGAATCCGCACGAAGAGATACTGGAGTACGTCTCCGAACGCGGCATCGACGTCGTCGTCGTCGGCTCCCACGGACGGTCGGGCATCGACCGTCTCGTCGTGGGAAGTGTCGCCGAACGAGTGGTTCGACTCTCACCCGTTCCCGTCCTCACCGTTCCGGAACCGGGGGGCGACTGAACGCCCGTAGGCGTCGGCTCACCCCACCTCTTTCTCACCGGGACGAGAGAGAAGAGACTCGCCGTCGGTACCCACGGCCCGATGCCGTGGTCGATGCACGTGAGGTGTCTGTCGGAGGCACGACGAGCTACCGGGGAGTCAGTAGGAGCAGTGCCCGAGACGCAGCGGCGCCCGAAGAGCACTCGCCGGTAGAATCGAGGGCGAGGACGTTTACGACACCCGAACGTCGTTGGAGAACGACATCGAGATGTGCGGCGACATCACCGAGAGTATACGAATACGTGATGCTCGTCGAGAACTTGGGCGACTACGCGACGAGTGAGAGCTTCGGGAACCGCCTCGAAGAACTCGAAGCGGACGCCGACGACCTCAGAGGGTTCCTCGCCGACGACACGCTCGTCCGAGCGGAGGTGGTGAACGACTGATGACGCGTACGCCACACCTGCGGCAGGTGGACTCGTCTTACGTCCGTTAAAAGTGGGGTACGGTAGCAGACAACGCGCTGGTCCCGTCACCCACGCTCAGACGTCTCCGTTGATGATGTCGGCGACGCGCTGGCGGTCGAACAGTTTCTCTCCGTCGGGAACCTCGCCGACGGCGGTGAACTCCCCGAACTCGTCGGGGTACAGCTGCTTCGCGAGCACTTCGCTCACGAACAGGTTGACAATCGGGCCCTGATAGCGGCCGCCGCCGCGGAGAACGTTCCCCTCTCGGACGGCTGTCAACTCGCTCCCGACGGCGCTCTCCTCCAACGGTTCGACGAACCGCGTCCGGAACTCGTCGCGGCCCATCGAGAGCGTCGAGTCGAAGAAGAGGTACTCCGGGTCGGCTTCGAGGAGGCCCTCGTAGTCGGTCTTCCAGCCGTCGGTGAGTTCGATGTCGGCGAAGGCGTTCTCGACGCCGAACGTCCGGTACTGGCGGGTGGCGACGCCCCTCACCGTCGGGTCGGTTACCATGAACTTCCCCTCGGAAGGCTGCGAAGCGCTGTAGAGCAGCCCGATGCTCGGCGATTCGGAGGGAGCTGTGGACTGGAGGTCACTCCGGAACGACTCGTGGAGCGAGACCCACGCTTCTGCACGCGCTGTGTCCTGAAACAGTTCGCCCGCGAGTTCGACGGCCTCCGTGAGCGTGTAGTGGGGGAACGAGAACTCCATCCCCAGCGCCTCGCCGGCCCACTCGTTACGGATGTACGTGCCGCAGAAGGGGGCGACGTTCTCACCTACTTCCTCGAAGTCCTCGGTCTCCCACCCAGCGTAGCTCGCGACGAGTATCTTGTCGACGAGCAGTGCGTCGACGTCGAGTTCGTAGAACTGCTCTTTACTGTACTCGCTGGGGTCGCCCAGATTCGTCATACCGCTCGTGTCGAACGTCACACCGGGTAGGAGGTCGTAGTACCGCGTCGGATACGGGTCGATGCGCGACATCGCCGCCGGCTCCGACCCGAAGGCGAACCCGAAGTCGGTCCACGCACCACCGCTCGTCGCGTACGCTTTCGGAGTGGATTCGAGGGTGGTGCTGCCGTACGGCTCGACCGTGACTGTGAACGACTCCTGTTCGAGAGCGTCCGTCTCCGTGGACTCGCCCTCCGTCGCCGACTGCGCCGGTTCGCTCGTCTCCGTGTCGGGCGCGTCTGTCGACGACGAACCGGTGGCGCTACAGCCGGCGAGAAGCCCGCCGGTGAGGACGGCACCGCCGTACTTCACGTAGTCACGCCGTGTCGGTGTCTCGGTCGCGTTTGTGTCGTCGGAGTCAGTCATGTTCAGATGTCTCCGTCGACGATGTCACGGACGCGCTGACGGTCGAACAGCCGTTTCTCCTCGGGGACGTCCAACGGCGCGTCTAAGTCGAGTTCGCCGAACTCCTCGGGATAGAACAGCCGTGCGGTCAGTTCGGTCTGGAACGCGTTGACGAGCGGCCCCTGTTCCGCGGTCGGACCGGGGAGGACGCGTCCCTCCTGAACCGCGGTGAGTTGGCTCCCGACGTCGTCGTTCTCCATCGGCGCGACGAACTTCTCGCGGAACTGTTCGGCGTCGAACGCGCCGTCGCCGCCGAAGGTCACCGACCCCGTGGTGATGCCCCAGTGGACGAGGATGAGGTCTGGGTCCACTTCCAGCAACGTCTCGTAGTCGGTCAGTCCGTACTGTCCGGTCTCGACGCCCGCGAAGGCGTCCGCTTCGACCAGCCCTAGGTCGCGGTAGGGTTTCATCTCGTATCCGTTGTCCTCGAGATAGAGCACGTAGAACTCGCCGTTTTCGGGGGAGGAGCCGCTATTTATCAGGCCTATCGACGGCGTCTCGGGGTCGTCCGGAATCCGTGACTGGAGTTCGGACTGGAGGTCCTCGTGGAGGTCGAGCCAGGCCTCCGCCCGGGCCTGTTCGTCCAGGACCGTTCCGACCTTCTCGAACGCCTCCAGCATCGACGGAGCTCGCTCGGGATACCCCATCTCCTGCTGCCACTCGTTACGGAAGCGACGGTTCATACACCCGAAAAAGGGGGCGACGTTCGACTCGATCTCCTCGACGTCAGCGTCCTCCCAGTTGTCGTCCCACGCCTGGATCAGATTCGGGTCGATGAGGAACGCGTCTGGGTCGTGCTCGTAGAACACTTCTTTGGGCATCCCGCCGTCTTGCCACAGCGGTGGCCAGTTCATGTCGTAGTCGATGTCGAACCTGTCGTAGAAGAGCGTGGGTCCACTCAGTCTGTCTGTCTGCAGTTTCTCCGCCTGTCCGAGCGAGACCACCATGTCCGCCCACGCCATCGAGTAAGTCGTGACCGACTCCGGAACGGACTCGAACTCCACCTCGCCGACGGGGAACATCTCGACCGTGTAACTGCCCTGCTCCGTCTGCGTTCCCGTCTCGGTGACCGCTACGGTGTCGGTACTCGCCGCCGTCGGCGTCCCTCCGGTATCGGACTGGCCTGTACAGCCCGCAAGCAATCCTCCACCGATGAACGCTCCCCCGTACTTCACGTACTCCCGCCGCGTCGGGGCCTCGTGTGCTAGATCGTCGTCTGACATCGAATTTTAGGTACACCTAATCCAATAAAACGGTTCTGCTTTCGGCCGACCTAAATCTCGACGAATTGTGCTTTGGGGGCGACACATCGGCCGTTCACGAGACGCCGGCCGACGACGTCGGGACCACCGGTTGTCTGTCGGCGTCGCTCATCCGGTCACGTCGGCCCGACCGTCGCCAGTGCCCGTAACGGTGGATAGCCGCCGGAAGCGGAGACGTGACCGAGCGGGGAACTCACGAACGACCGGCCTCACTCGCTTCGAGAACGGGTCGGGCGGGTCGACGAGTGAGTCGTCGGTTTCCTCGCGAATCCGAATCGGTTGGTCCTTCGATTCCCGAACGGAGCGCTCGATTGCGGACCCACAGGTCCGATTGCGGTCGGCGCGCGGAGCCACAGTTTTTGCGTTCCAACCAGAACTGCCTGTATGGAGGATGTCCGCTCGGTACGGATGAGCGAGGAGGAACGGAACGAATTTTTGGACCACGGTGGAACGGGTACGATATCGGTCGATACCCCGAGCGGCGACCCGCCGTACTCTCGTCCGGTCTCGTACGGGTACGACCCGGAGACTGGAAACTTCTACTTCCGATTCGCCGTCGGTCCCGACGACGCTGGAAAGACGGACGTCGTGGACGACGACGTGATGGTTTCGTTCGTCACGCACGACCGGACGGACGCCGGTTGGCGGAGCGTCGTCGCCACGGGCAGGTTAGAAGAGATCACGAAGTCGGCGCTCGACTCGGCCGTCGCCGACGCGATGGAGCGAGTGGCCATCCCGTTCGTGGACGTGTACGACAGCCATCCGCTCACGCTGGAGTTCCGGTTCTTCCGACTCTCTCCCGACGACGTCGCCGGGAAGCGGGAGGCCGAGGCTGGGGACTGAGCGGTGCGACCGGGACGGCTTCGACGGCAGCGCGCGATTTCTACGGGGACCGACGCATTTCTCAGTAAACCCGGAGCGACGGATACTGAGAGCGCTCGTTCGAGTGGCTACTAGTACCTCGTTCGCGTCTCTACTCCGCACGAAAGCAACCGTTTCGACGCTGCTGGACTCGGCACCGGAACGCGTCTGGGCAGAACTACAGCGACCCGCGCTGTTGGAGTACGTCGTCGCGCCGTCGGTCGCGTTCGAACGCCGTTCGGAGTCGGGTCGCCTCGCGGTGCGTCTCGCCGTCTCGACCATCACCGAGGGGCACCGCATCGCGGGCACATCGGCGGTCCCTCCGCCGGCAGGGCGAGCCCACAGTTCGGACACTCGCCGTCGCCGTCGGGCGACGCGATCTCGTCCGCGACACCGGCCGTCTCCGCCCGAACTGCCTCGACGGTCCCGACTCCATCGGGCACTCCGGTGGTCCGTTCGCCGGTCTGCAGACGCCGGAGGAAACGCACGCGGTCGGTCAGAAACGCCGGTGCTCGTCGTCTTCGAACGCACCCGGGTCGAGTTCGGGGACCGGTTCGACGGCCGTCCCGTCCCGAACGAGCAAGGCGAGAGCCTCCGCCGCGCGCCCCCGGACGTACGGGCTCTCGTTCTCGTCCGTCAGTCGCGCCCGGAACGCCGCCTCGGATTCGGAGAGCCTCTCGGGGTGTTCACATCCCACTACCACCAGCGCCGTACAGAGGTGGTAGCGGACGAGTTCGCGGTCGTCGTCGAGGTGGTCGGCCAGCGAGGCGACCTGGTGTCGGAGCCGACTCGGGTCGCCCAGTGCGACGCACGCCAGTGCCTTCGCCAACTTCTCTCTCACCTCCGGTTCGTCGAACGACAGTCCGACCCGGAACTCCGCCAGCGTCGCCGGGTCGCTGACCTCCTCGGGACGGTCGAGCGCCACGTACCCGAGCGCTTCGGCACACCGGGCGCGGACGTAGTAGAACTCCCCTTCGTCACCGAGTCGGTCGGCGAGCGACGGAACCGCGGGGACGACGGCGTTCGGCGTCGCCTCCGCGACAGCGACGAACAGTTTCGCGGCCGTCAACCGAATCGACCGTTCCTCGTCGTCGAGAAACGACGTCAGCGCCGCACAGACCTCCCCGACGAGTACGGGGCGGTCCTCGGCCACCGCTCGGAGTGACCGCACCGTCGCCTTCCGGTCCTCCGCCGTCGCCGACTGTACCGTCTCGAGACGTTCGAGAGCCTCGTCTCGGGCGTCACGCTCCAAGAGGTCGACGACGCGGTCTGCCGACGCGGAACGGGTCGAGTCGTCCATAGAGTGGTCCCTTACCGAAACGGACCGTTCGACGGTATTAAAAATGCGTCCCTGACGGGAGCGGTGGTCCGGGTAGTTTCGCCGTCCGACGCATCACCTCGAAGGACACGAACGAGAAGTGGCGCGACGAACCACCGGAGGAACCGAGAGTCGCCGAGAGAGTACCGTGCGATGGTGAGCCCGACTTCGAGTGCGGGAGAAAGATGGACCGGCGAGAGCGGATACCGGGACGACGGCGGTTACCGATGCACCAATCCCAGTACGCGGCTTCGGACATCGTCGGCGGAGTCGTACGTTTGGTTATCGGTCGGGGCGAGCACCTCTTCGAGGGACATCGTCCCATCCTGGGCTTCGATCTCGTAGTCGCCATAGGCCTCGACCAATTCGTCCGTCGTGGTTGGATAGTCTTGGTCTTCGAGCGCCCCATCGAGGTCACCGAGCCGCCCACCGGGGTCACCGCTCATCGCTCGTTCTTCCTGGGCGCGGTCGCGAACGTCCTCTCGCTTCCGTTCTGGCTGTTGTCGCTGTTCGTCGTCTGCGGTCTCGTCTCGGTCCCGTGTGTCGTCCGGCATGCTCTGAGATAGGCACCCGATTCGGATAACTGTGTGGACGCTCGTCGGTGTGGCCCTCGATATCGGAGCGTTCGTCGGGAACCTGGACGACTTACCGGTGTCGTAGACCGCGCAGTATAGAACGTCGAAGCACGGAGTCGATGACCTCACGAACGAGATTGACCTCCTCGTTCACGCAACGGCTGACGCTACCGCACAGAGCCGAGGGGCGTTGTCCCACATTTCGGTGTACCGTCGATTCAAGGGGGCGGCGACAACCGGGGCACCGTTACGACAGTGCTCATTCACAGTATCACCGCGAACGGTGCGGGGAGCCAAGTGACTCGGTTAATCAAAAACACCTCGAGTAGAAAAATGCTGTCAATTGAGGTAACCGGGGAACGTCGGTGTACCTGTCCTATGGAGATAAGTCACGTACTCGCATTTCTCGAAGACGAACTCACGTTTCCGATCCACCAAGACTCGGTCATCAGGCAGGTCGGAGCGGTCGATATCGAGGCTCCAGACGCTCAGGAAACCGAGACGGTCTCTACGATCATCGGACCGGTCGGGCAGGAGACGTACGCGTCGGCCGACGAGTTGTTCACGACCATCATCGGTAATCTAAGCGATGAGTACATCGGGCGCAAATTCTACGACGACCGCGGGGGTAACCTCGCCGGAGCATCGGTAGGGCCCACGGACGAAACCGACATTTCGTTCTGATGCGTTCGCCGTCGCTACCGGAATGAGTGCTCGTTCCCGACCGCGTCGGGGTCGTGTTCACCCGTTCTTCGCACTTGTGGTGAACGGTGGAACTGCGACCGACCGCGACCGGTCGTGATACGCTCGGCGGATGCGCACTCGTGACGGTTGAAAAGCCGCGGGCCTGTGAGCGTTCGGAGCCCTGACGGGACTCTGCTCTGAGTAGGCGAGTCCGTATGCCGCCGTTTGTGTACCCCACATAATTAAAAACCGAACGAGAGTGAAAATGTCGGCTCTTGATGCTGTTACGGACGGAATCCGGAACACATGCACGCCCCGATCACGCTACAGATCTCTGCTCTCGGATTCTGGATTGTCGGCCTGTTCGTACTGGTGCTGGCAGTGGTGACGGTCTGGCAGATGGTGCGGTTCGTGGACGCCTACGACAAACAGGCGCTCACCGTGTTCGGCGAGTATCGCGGCTTGCTCGAACCGGGTATCAACTTCGTCCCTCCGTTCGTCTCGCGCACGTACACGTTCGACATGCGTACTCAGACGATGGACGTGCCTCGTCAGGAGGCGATCACGCGTGACAACTCCCCCGTGACAGCGGATGCTGTCGTCTATCTCCGTGTGATGGACGCGAAGAAGGCGTTTCTGGAGGTCGAAGACTACAAGACGGCGGTATCTAACCTCGCCCAGACCACGCTCCGGGCGGTCCTCGGCGACATGGAACTGGACGACACGCTGAACAAGCGTCAGGAGATCAACGCTCGCATTCGTAAGGAGCTCGACGAACCGACCGACGAATGGGGGATCCGCGTCGAGTCAGTCGAAGTCCGAGAGGTCAACCCCAGTCAAGAGGTTCAACAGGCGATGGAACAGCAAACCGGCGCGGAACGGAGACGCCGAGCCACGATCCTCGAAGCGCAGGGCGAACGCCGGAGTGCAGTCGAGAACGCCGAAGGGGACAAGCAGTCGAACATCATCAGAGCGCAAGGCGAAAAGCAGAGTCAGATCCTCGAAGCACAGGGGGACGCCATCTCGACGGTCCTGCGCGCGAAGTCCGCCGAGTCGATGGGCGAACGCGCCATCATCGAGAAGGGAATGGAGACGCTCGAAGCGATCGGGCAGGGCGAGTCGACGACGTTCGTCATCCCCCAGGAACTCACCTCGCTGGTGGGTCGCTACGGCAAGCACCTCACGGGCAGTGACGTGGCGGCCAACGGACACCAGTTAGACAGCCTGCAATTCGACGCCGAGACGCGCGAACTCATCGGTCTCGACGACATCAAGGAGATTCTCGGCGAGATAGAGAAGGCCGCTGAGTTGGACGTCGCAGGGCTGGAACAGCAGGCTAAGGCAGTCAAGAACGGTGACCCGAACGTCGAGAGCGCCGACGAAACCGTCGAAGACGACCCTGCCACGGAACCGGAAGAGCAAACGTCGGCTTCGTCGTAGACCGGCGTACTCCCACGAATCGCTGCTGTCTCCGTCCGACTCGTCGCGACCCCGGATTCCACGATACCGCCGAGACGGAGAGCCGACCGTCTCAGCGAAGTCCCGAACTGACTTACAACAGACCTTCTCGGAGGGCTTCCCGATTCAACGGCGCACACCTCTCGGCAGTGGCTCTCGCAGGACCACTCATCGCAGCCGAGCGTCTCTCATCCGACCAGCCCCAGCAGTCCCAGCACCCACCGTCCGACCTCCGAGGCAGCGAACACCGCTCCTTCCGGCCGCGAGAGCTTTCGGCCCGTCCACAGCGCCGCGACCACGACCACGGTGACGACGATGAGCCATGCGACGGACTCGAGCGCGACTGACCCGAAGGACACCGGCCGGATGACCGCTGCGACGCCTAACACGCCGAGCATGTTGAAGATGTTGCTTCCGACGACGTTGCCGACGGACACGCCGAGCCGTCCTTGCCGTATCGCCACTAGCGAGACGGCGAACTCCGGCGTCGAGGTGCCCGCAGCGACGATGGTGCCGCCGATAATCGAGTCGGGGATGCCCGCTGCCCGTGCCAGCGTGGAGGCCGCCCCCACCATCAGGTCGCCGCTCACCAAGACCACGGCGAGCCCCAGCACCAGCAGGACCGCATCGCGTCCGCGGAACGTCACACGTTCGGTCAGCGCTGTCGGTATCCCCTCGCTCACGGAACTGGGAACCGTGTCCGGGGTGCCATCACCGGTCCGGAGCAGGTACGCCGTGTAGGCGACGAACGAGACGAGGAGCACGGCACCTTCGACGCGGACCACCGTTCGGTCGAACATGACTGCGGCACCGACGAGCGTGCTCACGACCAGAACCACTCCGTCACGGTGGACCAGCGACCGCTCGATCGGAATGATCCGAACCAGCGAGACGACGCCGAGTATGAACGCGAGATTGTAGATGTTCGACCCGACGACGTTGCCGACCGCGATCGCCCCCAGACCGGCCAGTGCCGCGTCGGCGGTGACCACCAGTTCCGGAGTGGAGGTGCCGGCGGCGACGACGGTGAGGCCGATAGTGAGCTCCGACAGCCCGAGCCGACGGGCCAGCCTGATCACGGAATCGACGAGGAGACGGGCCCCGATCCAGAGCCCCGCGACTGTTGCAACGAGAATTCCGATTTGGACAGCAGCTCCGTCGCTCACCATCGCGAATCCTTCGTAACGTCCACGGCTGGCCGCAAAAAACTACTCATCGAGTGGGTCGTGAAGCCGCCGTGAAAGAACGACACGTT
Organism: Halogeometricum sp. CBA1124; assembly: GCF_009741955.1. NCBI lineage: Archaea > Methanobacteriati > Methanobacteriota > Halobacteria > Halobacteriales > Haloferacaceae > Halogeometricum > Halogeometricum sp. CBA1124. The sequence continues at coordinate 28,487 of NZ_WPCD01000023.1, forward strand.
CTCACGTATCGGGGTCACCGTTCGGTGAGAATCTCTCAACGAAAGCACCGCTACTGACCCGACCGACGAGACCCGTAGTCGCGTCAGCGCCGGTTCGTCTCCCCACAGTTGGCAACTCCGTGACCGGAGACGATGTCCGACACGACGGCTAGGATGCCAAATCACACCGCCCTTGAGGGCGTGTCGTCCGGAAGGTACACGAGCGCACGTCGGAGTAGCGGCGGCGTCATTACGGACGTGAGGATGGCGACGAGGACGATGACGGCGTAGATGGTGGGCGTGAGGATTCCGATTGCCAAACCGAGGGCGGCCACGACGAGTTCCATCGCACCGCGAGCGTTGAGCCCGATGGCAAGACAGATGATTTCTACACGGGTGAGGTCCGTCAACGTCGCTCCGAGTACCACGCCCAGTGCCTTTCCCAGCACGGCAACGGCGAGTGTGGCGCCCGCGACCAGTAGCGTATCTACCGTGAGCAGTCCACTCAGGTCGACCTGTAACCCGGCCGTCGCAAAGAAGACGGGTGCGAACAGGCCGAGTGTCACCATCTGAAATACTCGTTCCGTCTCCGCGTCGAGTCGTTCTCTCACGAGGACGCCCGCGAGGAACGCGCCGAGAACGGCTTCCAATCCGAGTGCGAGCGAGCACCCGCCATCCCAAGCCCGACGACCACGACGATAGAAAACCCGGTCAACACCGGTGACCGAACGTATGCGGTGACACCGAAGAGTGTCTCGATGATTCGAGGGCCGAGAACAACAGCGACCGCGACGAACACGGCGAGGACGACGAGTGTCCGGCCGACTCCGAACGGTTCCATCCGGCCCTCGCGAGCGATGTCGGCAACTATCGTTAGCGCAACCCATCCCGCTGCATCGATAACGACGGCGACGGTAAGAGTGAGTTGTCCAACTGGTCGGTCCATCGCGTCGAGGTCGATCAGCACGCGAACGGCGACGGGAACCGCCGAGATGCTCAGCGCCGTCGCTAGGAACAGCGCGAACGGCAGTCGTTGCTCGGGAGTGACGAGGAATCTCGCTGGGAGAACCCATCCCAAGGCGAATCCGGAAAGGAACGGTACGACGGAGGCTCCGGTAGCGAGCGCTATCGTCGGTCGAACGTAGCGGCGTACCGTCTGACCGTCGATTTCAGTTCCGGCCAATACGAGGAGGAGAACGAGCGACCCAAGGGCTGTTAGCAGATCGGGAATCGGGACGACGATAGCCGTGACGTTCGGGGCGGCGAAACCGAGAATCGATGGCCCGAGCACCAACCCGGTGAGGAGTTCACCGACGACCGGCGCAAGCCCGAGTCTGTCGGCGACCGCTCCGAGTGTGTGCGCAACGGCCAAGACGAGAGTCACCCCGGCGAGAAACGTGAGTAACAAGCTCGACTCAACGACCATGGGTATTCACGCTCCGTAGGTCAGTCAGTCGCACGTTCGTCTTCGTCGTCTCTCGTCCTTCGATAGTCTTCGAACCCTACGTCAGTGAACGTCGTTACTCGCCCGTCCTCCTCGCTGAGTGTGATGGCTGCGACCACTTCCTTGCGGGTCGCGGTTTCCAGCGCGCTCATATGGCGGGTGCCCATCCATCCCGCATAGGGAAGTTCGTCGCCCCGTGCTCGTTCGGCTGTCGGTAGCTGGTCGACCCTGACCATCTCCTCTTGAATCGTCCCGTCGTTGTGGATGACGACTGCGCCGTCACAGGAAAAGGCAACTCCTCGTGCCGCCTCGAGGAGTGCATCGGTTTCATCAAACACGCTCGCACAGTCCTCGACCGGCCAGCGGTTCGTCCCCATCGGGTCCGTGAACTCGGCTACCGACTCACGCTCGACGACGAAATACAGACCCGGTCCCCGAGCGTAGGGGTCGTCCCATCGCTCGAACTCGCGACTGATCTCCTTGACGCAATCCTCGATCCTATCGAGCACCGCGACGATGTCCGAAGAGACCCGTTTCGAAGCCGACGTTCTCATACTCTCTATGAGGTCAGTCATTTGCCTGTACGTAGGGCCGTCAGTGAATAGCGTTCCCGGATTTCATATCGTGGCGGATTTTGATTATCCGGGTGAAAAACGCACGAGGTTTTCGGTCGGTCGGCCTTACTAGGGGTATGGAGTACGAAATCGGAGAAAACGAATCGATGAGCACGGCCGTCGTGCGCGCGGTGAGCGCCGTGGAGGGACGTGAACCCTGTTCGCTCCGACCGCTGGCGTACGTCTTCGACACGGATGCTCTGGATGCGCTATTCGAGTTCCGGTCTACCGGTGACCCCCGAACCGGTGGCTGTCTCTCGTTCGTCTATAGCGACTGTCGCGTCTCCATCGACGACGGCGAATATCTCTCCGTCGAACCGCTCGAAAGCCTTCGCCGAGCGTCTACTGACTGAGGGTCGTACCGTGACGGCACGTGTCGGCGATTGGGACGATAGTCGCGGCCAGTTGGCTCACAGCGTGGAGTCACGGGGAGTCAACAATCCCGTGCCGAGAGACGGCGCGCTCACCAGACAGTTAGTCAGATCGGAGCTTACCACTAGGTTCGACGCACGAACTCGTCGAGTTCCGCTTCGACGAGTGTCGCGACGCGCTCGCTGTATCGCCAGAGCGCTGCGTTGAGTCGCTCTTCGGTCTCGTCGTCTAACTCGTCTCCCCCACGGAGGACGGAGTCCTTCGTGATCTGCGGATGGTAGACACAGACGACGCCGAGCGGGCTATCCGAACTCGAGGTTCCCGCCGCGTGGATTCCGTACTGGTCGGTTCCCCAGACACCGTCGCCGCCTCGTCGTTCCAGTTCGGAATCGAGCGCATCGAGTAGCCGTATCTCTTCAGGGCTGAGGATCGGATCGTCACCTTCGAACAGTTCAGAGTACGCCTTTATCCGGGCACTTCTCGTCCACTGGTCCAACTGGGAGCGCGCCCGTAGTACGAGTTGTCGTCCGTCTGGAAACTCGGCCATACTTCTAGTACGACGGCCAGATGAATCAACGTTCGTACGACACCTCCAGTCGGAGGTGGTGACGTCGGCGCGGTATCTCGGGCAGAACGGTTCGTCTCACACGCGGACGCCCCAGAAGAACGCGATTCCGAGGACGGTGACAATCGAGAGGAGGAACTGTAACGGCGCGCCGACCCGAATGAAGTCGGAAAACGTGTACCCGCCCGGCCCGTAGACGAAGAGATTCGTCTGGTAGC
>NZ_WPCD01000357.1:0-1425 GCF_009741955.1 Halogeometricum sp. CBA1124
CGTCGTCGTCGCCGCCCTCGACTCCGACCAGAACAGCCTCTTCGCCGCGCTGGTCGCGAAGCGACTCGGCGCGAAGCGGGCCGTCGCGGTGGTCGAGGACGGAGACCACCGGGACCTGTTCGAGACGGTCGGCGTGGACGCGGCGGTCAACCCGCGCGTCGTGACCGCGGAGGAGATTACGCGGATCACGCGCGAGGAGACGGCCGAGAAACTCACGTTCATCGAGGACGACCGCGCCGAGGTGTTCGAAGTGGAGGTGGACGGCGACAGCGTGCTCGCGGGGCGACCGATTCGGGAGTCCGTCGCCGACCTCCCGCGGGGCGTCGTCGTCGGCTCGATAGTGCGGGACCGGGAGTTGGTCTCGCCGCGCGGCGATACAGTCGTCGAAGTCGGCGACCACGTCGTCCTCTTCGTCGACTCGTCCGTGGCGGAGGAAGTCACCGCCGCCGTGTGAGGTCGGCGGCTCGCCGCTACCCGCCGACGCCGTCGCTCACGCGCGCCAGTACGACGGCGTGAACACGATGAGGACGGACAGAATCTCCAGTCGGCCGATCCACATCAGGACGACCATGTAGAGCTTCGAGAACGGCGAGAACGGCAGGAAGTTGTTCATCGGCCCGACGACGCCGACGCCCGGGCCGATGTTCCCGAGGGTGGCGATGGAGGCGCTCACGGCTTCGATGGCGCTGAGTTCGAGGCCGACACGGAGGCTGTCGAGGTAGAGGACGACCGTCGAGAGGGCGAAGATGGTGACGAACGTCATCGTGAAGACGAACAGGCCGCGGACGGTCCGCTCGTCTATCACCTCGTCGGCCAGTCGGACCGGTCGCACCGCGTCGGGGTGGACCGAGGTGAACAGCTCTCGACGGATGGTCTTCTGGACGAGGTACCAGCGGATTATCTTGACCGACCCGGCCGCCGACCCGGCGGACCCGCCGAGGAACATGGCGAACAGGAGGATGAGCTGCGCCGACTGGTCCCACGTGTTGAAGTCCATGCTGGCGTACCCCGTCGTGGTGACCACCGCCGCCGTCTGGAAGGCGGCCTGTCGGAGCGCGTGTTCGAGGTGCCCCGGAATCGGCGCGACGTTCGACGGCGACACGTCGAGGCCGAGCCCCGTGAACAACAGGACGACGAAGACGCCCGTGACGGCCAGCATCGCCGCCAAGTACGCCCGGAACTCGGTGTTCCCCGTCAGCCGCCTCGGTTCGCCCATCAGGACGTACCAGAACAGCGCGAAGTTCGTCCCCGCGACGACCATGAACAGGGTGATGGCCCACTGAATCGCCGGCGAGAACGCTCCGCGCTCCGCGCTTCGGGGGAGGAACCCGCCCGTCGGCCATCGTCGTCAACGCGTGCGCGACGGCGTGTAGAGGTCCATGTTCGGTGCGAAGCCGGCGAGGTGGAGGCCGTAGTAGACAGACC
>NZ_WPCD01000297.1:0-2939 GCF_009741955.1 Halogeometricum sp. CBA1124
CGCCCGACGCGCCCGACGGCAACGTCTCCGTCGCCGTCGTCGAAGCGAACGCCGCCGGCACGCTCTCGAACGCGACGGCCGTCCGCCGCACGCTTGCCGCGGGCGCCACGTTCGACCCGCCGTACCTACTCCCCGGCGACCGCCTCCTCGTCGAACTCCGCTCTCCAGGGCTGACCCGAGCCTACGAGGCCAGCGACGGGGCGAACGCCACCGAACGGCTGTTCCGCGCGGTGAACGAGACGGATGCGAACCTCTCCGTCGCCCAGTTCGCGGTGACGCCGGAGCGTCGACAGGCGTTCGTCTCCCTCCGCCGGAGCGACGTTCGGGTCGTCCCGGACCCGGCGAACGAGACGTTCTTCCTCCTCGTGGACACCAGAAACGTCACGCTCGTCGCCGACGACGGCGACCGACTGGCGAACCGCGACCTGGACCACCTGTCGTTCCGCGTCGTCCTCGAAGCGCCGGCCGGGAACGGGAGCCGGCAACTGTCCACCGCCGACCTCACGTTCGAACACCTCGACGCCGACGTCCGCGCCGCCGACGCCGGCAGTCCGAGCGCCGAGGCCGATCTGAACAGTTCTCCGGCCGTCGTCGGCGCGGACGGGCGCACCCTCTCGCTGACCGGGACGACGACGGTTCGCGCGAACGAGACGCTCACCGCCCGGACCGTCGGACGCGACGGCGCACCGTCGGCGTCGACGCGGGTCCGGACGACGCCGACGAACGCCTCGGCGGCGCTCGGACCCTCGCGGTTCGCCGCCACCCTCCGACTGGGGACGCTGTCGACCGCGGACTCGTTTCGGTTGGCGGTGGACCACGCGAATCGAACGCTCCTGACGCGGCACGTCTCGTCGGGTCCCCGCCGCGGTTGGGGAACGTCTCGGCCGCTGTCGTCACCGAGGGTGACCGCGCCGGCGACGTTCGCGTCACGGCGACGGTCCACCTCCCCGACGAGGGCCTGGTCGCCGTCGGCGACGACACCCGACCCGCGGCCGCGGCGGTGCCCGCCGACGAGACGGTGACGCGGACGGTGTACGCCGGCGACGAGGCGGTCGAGGACGGCCGCGTCTTCGTCTTCCTGCTGTGGGACCGAGACGAGAGCGGCGACCTGAGCGACGCCGACGAGTCGTGGCACGTCCAGGGCGACCCGGACCTGTCGCGGCGGGTGCCGGTGGAGACGCCGTCCGCGGAGACGCCGACGGCGACGGAGATGCCGCCGACGCCGACGCCCCACCCGCCGGACACGCCCACGGACGCGAACGCGGACGACACCGAAACGACCGTGCCGAGGGACGACCGCCCGACGACGACGACGGAGACCGGGACCCCCGGATTCGGCGTCCTCGCGGCCGTCACCGCCGTCGTCGCGTCGCTACTCGTCGTCGCGGCGAGTCGGCGTCGGTAAAAAGGAGCGGTCGGCGCTACTCGTAGTCCGCGCCGCCGAGGTACAGTTGCGACACCTCGGGGTTGTCGAGCAGTCCGTCGGCCTCGTCCTCGTAGGCGACGGTGCCCTGGTCGAGGACGTAGCCGCGGTCGGAGATGGACAGGCCCTCCCGGGCGTTCTGTTCGACCATGAGAATCGCGGTTCCCAGTTCGTTCACCGTCTGCACGTCTTCGAACACGTCGGCGACGATGCTCGGTGCCAGCCCCGCCGACGGTTCGTCGATGAGGAGCACGTCCGGTTCCATCACCAGCGCGCGGGCGAACGCGAGCACCTGCCGCTGGCCGCCCGAGAGCGTCCGCGCCTTCGCCTCGCGCTTGTCGTCGAGGATGGGGAAGCGGTCGTACAGTCGCCCGATGACCTCCTCGACGCCGCCGCTTCGGGCGACGCCGCCCATGCGGAGGTTCTCGTCGATGGTGAGCGAGCCGAACACGTTGTCCACCTGCGGGACGTAGCCGACGCCCATGCGGACGAGGTCCTCGGGTTCGGTGCCCGTGATGTCCTCGCCGTCCAGTCTGACGGTCCCCGTCCACGGCTTCAGGAGCCCGAAGATGGTCTTCAGCACCGTGGACTTGCCGGCCCCGTTCGGGCCGATGAGACAGACGATCTCCTCGCGGTTCAGGTGGAGGTTCAGGTCGTGGAGCACCTGTGCCTCGCCGTAGCCGGAGTCGACGCCCGAGACGTCGAGCGCGCGTTCGACGCGCGCCTCGGTGACCGCGTCTTCGGAACTCACGGGCCGGCACCTCCGAGGTAGGCGTCGATGACGCGCTGGTCGGAGCGAACCGCCTCCGGCGTCCCTTCCATCAGCACTTTGCCCTGGTCGAGGACGATGACCGGGTCTGCGAGGTCCATGATGAACGGCATGTCGTGTTCGATGATGAGGAAGGTCTGGCCCTCCTCGTTGAGTTCGCGGATGAACCGCTTGATGTCGTTCGCGAGCGTCGGGTTGACCCCGGCGACGGGTTCGTCGAGCAGCAGGATGTCGGGGTCCGTCGTGAACGCCCGCGCGAGTTCGACGAGCTTCAACTGCCCGCCGGAGAGTTCGGTCGAGGGCTGGTCGACGAGGTGGGCTATCTCGAACCGTTCGAGCAGTCGCTCCGCGCGTTCGACGTTCGCGCGTTCCTCCTGAGTCACCGTCGACGGCGACAGCCACAGGGGGAGGATGGACTCGCCCGACTGGTTCGTCGCGCCGACGAGCATCGCCTCGCGGACGGACATCCCCTCCAACCGTCTCGGCGTCTGGAACGTCCGCACCAGTCCCTGTCTGGCGGTCTCGTACGGTTTCAGCTCCGTCACCTCGGTGTCGTTCACCCAGACGCGGCCGCCGTCGAGGTCGTAGAACCCCGAGATGAGGTTGAACAGCGTGGACTTGCCCGCGCCGTTCGGGCCGATCATGCCGGTGATGGAGCCGCGTCGACTCGACGGAGACGCCGTCGGTGGCGACCAGTCCGCCGAACGTCTCCGGAGGTCCTCCGTCCGCAACACCGGGTCGGACTCC
>NZ_WPCD01000246.1:0-4710 GCF_009741955.1 Halogeometricum sp. CBA1124
GACGACGTGGACGTGGACCGCGAACGCGGCGAGTGGCCCGAACGCGAGGACGTCGAGGACCGCGAACCGTCCTGGCCCGTTCAGGAGGGCGAAGACGAGGGATTCGCGGCCGAACCGTCCGACGGGAGTCCGAGCGAGGACGTGTCGTTCGGCGGTCTCACGCCCGAGGCGAACGGCCACGTCGGCGACGACGCGGCGGAGGAAGACTACATCACTGCCGGCGACGACGGGTTCACCCGCGCGGAGCAACAGGGCGAACTGCAGTCCGACGTCCCCGACGACCGAATCGAGTTCTACTGTCCCAACTGCGGTCACGCCCGGTCGGCGGGCGCCTCTTCGATGCGGGCCGGCGACATCTGTCCGGAGTGCAAGCAGGGCTACATCGCGGAGCGACAACTGTAGTCGCGGCGGCGAGTATATAACGCCCCCCGCCGCACTCGTAAATCGCTTATAGGCGCCCGGAGACGCTTTTATAGGGCATAAGAGGCGACGAGGGACGAAACAGGTAAACCATCCCCTGTCAAACCACGGGTCATGAAGGAGTACAAGATGCGTCGCGGAGAGACCCTCGATGAGCGAGTTCCGGACATGGAGTCGTACGTCGAGGAGATGTTCGGCCCCATCACCGACACCGAGGAGTACAAGGGGAGCGACCTGTTCGTCGTCGGCGAACCCTCGAACCCCGTCTTCGAGAAAGTCGTCGCCGGTGCGGTGGAGTACAGCGGCAAGAAGGACAAACTCGCCGTCGAGTTCCACGAACGCGACCCGACCGAACTCGGCCCCGACGAACTCGAGGCGGCCGGCGAGGCCGTCGACGCGAAGAACACGTTCCTCCTCGAAGCGACCGGTCGAGACGCCAAGTCCCGCCGTGAGTCGCTGAAGCGGTCGGTCGAAGACGACGCACCCGACTACTGAACGGTACCCCTTCTCCGCGCGAGCGTCGTTCGCCCACCCGCGGAGCGACCGGTACGGACGCGGCGCGGCCTCACAGGGTCTCGGGCAGCCAGCCGCCGTCGATTTCGACGTTCTCGCCGGAGATGTAGCCGGAGTCGTCGTCCCAGAAGAACGCCACCGCGTGCGCGACGTCCTCGACGCTCGCCCACCGGCCGCGGGGGGCGTCGTCGGGGAACTCGTCGGAGGTGTCCACGACGTACGGCGAGACGGCGTTGACCGTGACGCCGTCGTCCTGCGTGTCCGCCGCGAGCATCCGCGTGAACATCAGCACGCCCGTCTTCGCCACGAAGTAGGGGAAGTTCTTCGGGTAGACGAGTGCCTTCTCGCTGCCGGCGTAGCCGACGTTGACGATGCGCCCCCACGACTGCTCGCGCATCCCCGGGAGGGCGCGCCTCGCGCAGAGGACGGTGCCGTAGAAGTTCGTCTCGACCACGCGCTTCCACGTCTCGAACGGTATCTCCGCCCAGTGCTGGGGCGCGAAGTCGCCGACGTTGTTCACGAGGAGGTCCACCGTGCCCAGTTCCGCCTCCACGTCCTCGAACATCGCGTCCACGGCGTCGGGGTCGGTCACGTCGCCCTGCACCGTCGTCGCGGCGGGCGCGCCGAGTTCGCGGGCCTCTGCGGCGGCCTCTGCGGCGGCCTCGTCGCTCGTGTGGTAGTGTATCGCGACGGCGGCGCCCGAGGCGGCCGCGCGGAGGGCGATGGCCCGTCCGACGCCTCGCGCACTGCCGGTCACCAGCGCAACGCGGTCGTCCAACTCCGGAGTGAGCATATCGGTCCGTGGGACGGCACGCATATAGCGATTCGCCGCCGCGCAGTCGGGGGCGCAGTAACTTACTTGACGGTAGCACGTGACACGGACACGTGTGCCTCCGGCGTCGGTAGCCCGTAGAAAAGTTCATTCGGAACAGAGTAAAAAAGTCGCTACAGTTAAGGTAGCGGAGAATCTTTCCTCCAGTATGGCGATAGAAACCATTCTCTTAGCCGTCGGACCCGGCGACGAAGACAGACTCGAACGACTCGCCGAGGAGACGATAGACGTCGCCGGCCCCACCGCGCCCGCGTCGTCCTCGGGCACGTGTTCACGCGCGAGGAGTACGACTCGGCCCTCGACAACCTCGACTTCGACACGAGGGCGACGAGGTGTCCGCCGACGACGTGGCGACGCGGCACTCGACGGTCCGCGAACTGGTCGCCGCCCTCGACGAGGCGGGCGTCGAGTACGAGGTCCGCGGACGCGTCGGCGACCACGGCGAGTCCATCGTCACCCTCGCGAAGAACGTGAACGCCGACCGCGTCATCGTCGGGGGCCGCCGTCGGTCCCCCGCCGGCAAGGCCGTCTTCGGCAGCGTCGCACAGGAGGTCATGCTCTCTGCGCCCTGCCCGGTCACGTTCGTCCGCGCCGACACGAAGTGAGCGTTCTCGGGACGCGGTGACCCGTCGCCTCGGCTTCGTCGCGCGAAACTCGTACTCGAATCCGCGTGAGAAACCTCTTAGTTAAGTGCCGGGCTAACGCGTACCCGTACAATGGCTTACTACGTGGGTGTCGACCTCGGGGCGACCAACATCCGCGCGGTCGTAGCCGACGACGAGGGCACTGTCGTCGCCAGTCGAAGCGACGGGACGCCTCGCGGCCCGACGGGCATCGCGGTGACGGAGGCGGTTCTCCGCGTCGTCCGCGAGACGTGTTCGGAGGCGGGCATCCGTCCCGACGAGGCCGTCGCCGCGGGCGTGGCCTCCATCGGTCCGCTGGACTTGGCGGAGGGCGCCGTCGAGAACCCGGCGAACCTCCCGGACACCATCGACCGCATCCCGCTCACGGGACCCATCTCGGTCCTCCTCGACACCGACCGCGTCTTTCTCCACAACGACACGAACGCGGGCGTCATCGGCGAACGGTTCCACTCCGAACGCAACCCCGACGACATGGTGTACGTCACCATCTCCTCGGGCGTCGGCGCCGGCGTCTGCGTCGACGGCAACGTCCTCTCGGGGTGGGACGGCAACGCGGGCGAAGTCGGGCACATGACGCTCGACCCGCAGGGACTGCTCACCTGCGGATGCGGACACGACGGCCACTGGGAGGCGTACTGCTCCGGCAACAACATCCCGCGCTACGCCGAGTTCCTCCACAGCGAGGACGACGTGGAGACGTCGCTGCCCATCGAGGACCCCGACTTCTCCGCCGCCGACGTGTTCGACCACGCCGAAGACGACGAGTTCGCCCGGTACGTCGTCGACCAGGTCGGCCACTGGAACGCGATGGGCATCGCCAACATCGTCCACGCGTACGCACCGCTGACCATCTACGTCGGCGGGGCCGTGGCCCTCAACAACCCGGACCTCGTCCTCGATCCCATCCGCGAACGGATGGACGACATGGTGATGGTGAACGTCCCGCAGATAGAGTTGACCACGCTCGGCGACGAGGTGGTGGTGCAGGGAGCGGTGGCGAGTGCGATGACCGGCGGGACTGGCGACCGGTCGCGGCTTTAGGCCGCGAAGCCTCGACAGTCGCGTCGCAGGCGGGACCGGGGACCGGTCTCGCCTGTAGGCCGCGAGGACTCGTCCGTTCCCCTCGTACCGAGTCTCCGACGAATCGCTCGGGTCGGCAGGCACCCGACTTATCCTTCCGGAACACCGAACGGGAGTATGCATCGCCGTGAGTTCCTGCGCACGGGTGCCCTCCTCGGCGCGGCCGGTCTCTCGCTGTCGGCGTCCGGTCGCGTCGACGCTCACCCCGGCCCGTACGAACCCTACGGCTCCGTCGACGTCGACGGGACGAAGGAGGCCGTCGTCTCGCCGGACGGGGCCGTCGCCTACCTCGCGGCGTCGACGGGGTACGCCACCGTCGACGTCTCCGTCCCCGACCGGCCCCGCGTCCTCGCGGAGGTGCGCGAACCGGTCGACGAACACGAGAACGGCCCGCTCCGCGGTATCTACGACGTGAAACTCGACGCGACCGACCCCGAGACGCTGGTCGTCGTCGGCCCGGCCAACCCCCTCCCCGGCGCCGTCGCGGGCGTCCTCGTCGTCGACGTGTCGGACCCCGCCGCGCCCGAACGCGTCTCCTTCTTCGAGACGGCGTACCCCATCCACAACTGCTTCGCCCGCGACGCTACGCCTACCTGACGCGCAACGACGGCGACACGAACGTGCTGGTCGTGATGGACCTGCAGTCCGGCCGGGCGGTCGGTCGGTGGTCGCTCCCGGACGTCGACGAGGCGTGGACCGACGTGTCGAACGGACGGAAGTCGCTCCACGACGTGTACGTCCACGAGGACACCGCCTACCTCGCCCACTGGGACGCCGGGACGTGGATTCTCGACGTGTCGGACCCGACGACGCCGACGCACGTGGGGAGCGTCGACGCGCCCGACCCGACCGAACTCGCCGGGTCCGGACGCGGCGAGGCCCTCGTCCCGCCGGGCAACCACCACTACGTCGCCACCGACGAGTCGGGCACGCTCCTCGCGTCGGCAAAGAGTCGTGGGCGCGCCGCGTCGGCACGAACGACGACGACGAGGAGTCGCGTCTGGTCGGCGGACCGTCCGGCATCGACCTCTGGGACGTGTCGGACCCCGCCGCGCCCGAACGCTACTCGACTATCGACCCGCCGCCGTCGCCGAACCCGACGTACGGCGGCGTCTGGACCACCGCGCACAACTTCGAGTTCCGCGACGGCCGCCTCTACTCCGCGTGGTACCGCGGCGGCGTGAAGCGACACGACGTGTCCGACCCGTCGACCCCCGAGGA
>NZ_WPCD01000321.1:0-2232 GCF_009741955.1 Halogeometricum sp. CBA1124
AGGGCGAGTCCGGCGACGACGGCGACGAGTTGGACGCCGGCCGTTCCCACACGGCCCGCACGCGGGCCGCACGCGCGGACAGGACCGCTTCGACCGCGAGTGCGCCCGCCGCCCCCGCGACGACGGCGACGGGCGTCACGGGCGCGTCGAGGACGAGGACGGCGGCGACGGCGGGGAGAGCGACGGCGAGTGCGAGGAGAGCGTCGCGACGGCGGCCCATGCGCCACCGAGGGACGGCGACCTTTTATCCCTCGGGGGTCCACCGGGAGGACGTATGGTCGATGGGCCCGCCGAAACGCTCTCCGATGCGAAACGTCGGTTGCTGCTGTTCCTCGTCGGAGTGGCCGCCCTGATGCTCGCGTACGCGGCGCTGTACCGGTGGGGGATGGCGACGTTCGAGGGCATCTCCGTCACCTACGTCGACGCACTGCACGTCGTCGTCGAGACGTTCACCACCACGGGGTACGGCGAGGACGCCGCCCAGTGGACGACGGACGCGATGAAACTCATCACCATCCCGATGATGCTGTCGGGCGTGACGGCCATCTTCCTCACGCTCCCCCTGTTCGTCGTCCCGTTGGTGGAGGAGGCGTTGCGGACCGCGCCGCCGACGGCGACGGCGCGGACGGACCACGTCATCATCTGCTCGTTCACCTCGCGGGGCGACACGCTGGTCGAGGAACTGGAGTCCCGCGGCGTCCCCTACGTCGTCGTCGAGTCGGACCGCGAGACGGCCCAGCGGCTCGACGCCGAGGCGTACGAAGTCGTCCACGGCAACCCCGAGTCGGTGGACACGCTGGAGGCCGCGAACGCGGGGGAGGCGATGGCGCTGGTCGCCGACGCCGACGACGAGACGAACGCCTCCATCATCCTCTCGGCGAAGCAGGCGGCGCCGGACCTGCGCGTCATCAGCCTCATCGAGGACGCCACGCTGTCGGACTACCACCGGTACGCCGGCGCCGACCAGGTGGTCTCGCCCCGCCGCATCCTCGGGGAGAGTCTCGCCCGCAAGGCCGCCTCCCCCATCGCCGCCGACATCGACGACGCCGTCGAAATCGGCGACGACTTCGAAGTCGCGGAAGTGCTGGTCCAGCGCGGGTCGGCGCTCGAAGGCGACACCATCGCCGAGAGCGACATCGGTCGGCGGACGGGCGTGAACATCATCGGCGCGTGGTTCCGCGGCGAGTTCGTCACGCCGCCGGACCCCGAAGCCGTCGTCGACGAACACACAACCCTCCTCGTCACCGGCCGAGAGGAGCAGTTGGAGCGACTGAAGGAACTCACGCGCTCGGAGACGCGGCGGTTCCGCCGGGGGAAAGTCGTCGTCGCGGGCTACGGCGAGGTGGGCACGACGGCCGTTGACGCCCTCGTCTCGGGCAACGTGCCCAGCGTCGTCCTCGACCGAGAGGACAAGCCGGGCGTGGACGTCGTCGGCGACGCGACGAACAAGCAGTCGTTCCTGTCGGCCGACATCGACGACGCGCAGAGCGTCATCCTCGCCCTCGACAACGACACCACGGCCATCTTCGCCACCCTCGTCGTCAAGCAACTGGCGCCGGAGACGGAGGTCATCGCCCGCGCCAACGACGCCGAGAGCATCACCAAACTGTACCGCGCGGGCGCGGAGTACGTCCTCGCGCTCTCGACGGTCAGCGGTCGCATCCTCGCGTCGAACCTGACCGAGGAGGAGGTCATCGCCCCGCAGTCGCAGGTCGAAATCGTCCGGACCACCGCCCCGCAGCTAGCGGGCCAGTCGCTCGCCGAGGCGGACGTGCGCGCCCGGACGAACTGCACCGTCATCGCCGCCGAACGCGACGGCGAACTGCTGACCGAAATCGGTCCCGACTTCGTCGTCCGCTCGAACGACGTGCTCGTCGTCGCCGGCACCGACGAGGACATCAACCGGTTCAACGTCCTCTGCGGCTGACTCGCCGCGCGCCCGACCTGATTCTCCGGCCGTCGTCCGCGTTCACTCCCGCGCCCGCATCGGGGCCGGGGGCGCGAGCGCCACCACCCACGTCGCGAGCGAGAGCGCGCCGATCAGTTCGGGGACGGCGACGCCCGGCCCGATGTCCGCGAGGAACCAGAGCGGCCACGCCGCCACCGAGACGGCGGCGAGGAGGAGCGACGCCCGCCCCGTCGTCGTCGTCCGCCGACGGACCGCCGTCGATGCGAGCGCGCGGCGAGGAGGACGAAGAAGGCGACGGCGACGGGGACGTGCGCCGCCGTGTC
>NZ_WPCD01000250.1:0-4611 GCF_009741955.1 Halogeometricum sp. CBA1124
CACGACAAGGGGTTGTCGACGAACATCGGCTGGCAGGACAAGGACGCACGGCAACTCCCTGTCGTCGAACCAGCGTCAGAAGATGCAGCGACTGCGCACGTGGAACGAGCGCTTCCGCACGCGAGACTCCAAAGAGCGCAACCTGAAGCAGGCGCTCGGTGAGATAGACCGGATGGCGTCGGCGCTCGGACTCCCCGACAACGTCCGCGAGACGTCGAGCGTCATCTACCGGCGCGCACTGGAGGACGACCTGCTCCCCGGCCGGTCCATCGAGGGCATCGCCACCGCGTCGCTACACGCCGCCGCGCGCATGGCGCAGGTTCCCCGGTCGCTCGACGAGGTGGCGCGCGTCTCCCGCGTCGACGAGGACGAGTTCGAGCGCGCGTATCGCTACATCGTCCGGGAACTCAGCCTCGAAATCAAGCCCGCCGACCCGACGGAGTACCTCCCGCGGTTCTCCTCCGACATCGACGTTCCGAAGGAGACCGAACGCACCGCTCGGGAACTGATAGAGAACGCGAAGGAGGCGAACGTCCACTCCGGCAAGTCGCCCGTCGGCCTCGCGGCGGCCGCTCTCTACGCCGCCGCGCAACTGACGAACGAGGACGTGACCCAACACGAGGTCAGCGAGGTGACCGACATCTCCGAAGTGACCATCCGCAACCGCTATCAGGAACTGCTCGAAGTGTGGGACGCGACGCCGTTCGTCGGCAGCGCCGAGTCGGAAGCGGGAGCGTAGCGACGGTCCGGGGCGGAGCGGCCCTCCGCGTCCGACTCAGAGTATCGCCGGGTCCGGTTCCGTCGTCGCCTCTTCGTCCAACAGCGAGTGCAGGTGCTCGTACGGGACGAACGCCAGGAACGTCTCCTCCTCGTCGTACAGTTCGACGCCGTGGTCGGTCATCGTGTACCCCTCACAGCGGATGTCGCGGTTCGCGAGGACGGCACGGTAGGCCATACCTCCGGTACGGTCGCCACTCCCAAGAGTGTCGCTCCGACCGGCGTCGCGTCCCGAGCATCGCCGCGTTCGAGCGCCGCCGCGTCCCCCACCGACTCTGCCTCCGGATTTTTCTGTGCGTGCCGAGAGTGACGAGGTATGAGCGAGGCATCGACGCGCGAGGGAGTGATTCTCGGCGGCGGCTACTCCACGCGCTTCGGGGACGGCGACAAGGCGCTGGCCGAACTGGCCGGCCGTCCCCTCGTCCGACGCGTCGCCGACAGACTCGCCCGCGTCTGCGACCGACTCGTCGTGAACTGCCGCGACGACCAGCGGGCGGCGTTTCGGGCGGCCGTCGAGGGCTGCGACGTCCCCGTCGCCCTCGCCACCGACCCCGTGCCGGACCGCGGACCGATGGCCGGCATCCACACCGGCCTGTCGGCCGTCGAGTCCGAGTACGCCGCCGTCGTCGCCTGCGACATGCCGTTCGTCGACCCCGCGTTCGTCTCGTACCTGTTCGACCGGGCGGCGGGTCACGACGCCGCCGTCCCGCGCCCCGACGGCGAGTGGTACCAGCCGACGCAGGCCGTCTACCGGACCGCGGCGATGGTCGCGGCGTGCGAACGCGCGCTCGACCGCGGGGAGCGGAAGGTCCTCGCGGCGGTGGACGAACTGGCGTCGTGCGTGACCGTGACCGAAGCGGAGGTCAGGAACCGCGCCGCGTCTGCGACGTTCGAGAACGTCAACACGCGAGCGGAGTTGCGGGCCGCGGAGCAGGCGTTAGAGTGACGACGCGGTTCGGTCGCGTTCGACCACGTCGACGACGGCCGCCTCGGCGTTCAGCCGAGTGACGAGGACGCGCGAGACGGCCGGCGCCCGGTCGAGGACGCCCGCCGCCACCTCCCGGCCGACCGATTCGAGTGCGGGCGTGTCGGCCATGTTCACGACGGGCACGACCGACGCGCCGTCGGGGACGCCCCGCAGGCCGCCCGTCGCGTCGGCGAGCACCGCGGCGACGTGGGCGGGGCGAACCGTCTCGCCCGGCGCGCAGTCGGTGAGTTCGGCGACCCGTTCCGGCCGGTGGACCGCCTCCGCCGAGAGCGGTTGGCCGACGACCCGGGCCGACGCCACCGGCGCGACCACCGTCGCGGCGTCGG
This sequence comes from Halogeometricum sp. CBA1124, assembly GCF_009741955.1. Classification (NCBI taxonomy): domain Archaea; kingdom Methanobacteriati; phylum Methanobacteriota; class Halobacteria; order Halobacteriales; family Haloferacaceae; genus Halogeometricum; species Halogeometricum sp. CBA1124. The sequence continues at coordinate 2,092 of NZ_WPCD01000250.1, forward strand.
GTATCTGCGGTTCGCCTCGCCGGGGGCCTTGAACAGGCGATTTCTCGCGCCGTCCGCCTTCACCAGAAGCGGCGTCTCGCCCGCCGCGGCGAGTTCGTCGACGACGCTCGGGTCGTACCCGCGGTAGCGGTCCGCCCGTTCCCGTTCGGGGACCAGACCGAGCGGTCGTTCGGCGACCCGTGCCGCGGCCGACGCGGGGTCGTCGGTGACGGCGACGCGTTCGACGTGGTCGTCGAAGATGGGGATGCGGACCGTCGCCGTGAGTACCGCGTCGGACAGTTCGGCCGCGAGGCGGTACAGCGCGGTCTTCTTGCCGCCGGCGCCGACGACGGCGAGGACGGAGTCGTCGCCGATGCCGAGGGCGTCGGGGAGCGACGGCGTCATCGCTCCCGCCCCGTCGTCCGTGCGTCTGCGGTCGTCGGTCGAACGCGCGTGGGTGACACAGGGGCCGTGACGGGCGGCCGGGGCTTGAACGCCGCGGTGACTCGCAGGCCGGCCGCCTCCCGGTCGATGCTGGCCCCGTTCCCACGCCGCGGGAACCGGTCACGCGGTTCATGCGCGCCGAGCGCGTGGGTTCGAACGAGGAGGTGTCAGAGATGAAACACTCGAAGGAGGCGACGACCCGAACGCCGGCGACGGCGGTGCCCGCCAACGGCCGCACTATCGAGGTGTGGACGAGACACACCCCGGACGAAGCGCACCGCGAGCATCCCTGCGTCGGCCGGATTCGCCGTCTCGAACGCGACGCTACGCCGACAGGGTCGTGGTCCGCGAGTGGGACCGTACGGTGTTCCTCGGCGAACCGGTCGAACCGCGGAAGCGACTCGCACGACGGCGCGTGGCCGACTTCCGCGAGTGGGCGCGGGTGACGAGCGCGAGGCTTCCGGAGTTCGACCGCGAGGCGACGGTCGGGACGGGACGGATGGGGCCGGAACACGAGGCGCAGTATCTGCCGCCCATCGTCGTCGCCGTCTACGAGGACGGCGTCCTGACGAACGTGGTCCCGCACGTCCGCGGCGGCCACACCGTCGCCGTGAGCGAGTGGTTGGGTCGGGTAGAGGAGGGCCGCCGCGCGTCCGAACCGGTCGTCGTCTGCTGACGGCCCCCCGTGCGCCCTCCGACGCCCCTCGTCGCCGCGGGCCGGCCGTCCGTCGCCAGTCGCCAGTCGCCGGCCGCCGAAGCGTCACGCTTACTCCGCCGCACCGTCAGCATCGCGCATGAACGTTCCGTGCGTCCGCGTCTCGACCGACGAGGGGGAGGCGACGCGGCGCGCCTCGCGGACCGGGACCTGGTGGACCAGTCCTTCCAGATCACCGCCCGCGAGGGGTCACTCTACATCCCCGTGACGGACGCGACTGCGGCCGGAGACGCGTACGACGTGGTCGAGTTCGACGCGCCGCCCCGCGAGACGCAGACGATGCCCGAAGACGTCCTCGGCTTCGAACCGACGTACGAACGCCTCGGCGACGTGGTGATTCTGGACGAGGACGACCCCGAACGCGCCAGGCGTATCGCCGATGCCATCGCCGCCTCGGACCTCCGCGCGCGGACCGTCGTCAACCGCGCCTCGAAGGTGAAGGGTGAACTCCGGGTCCGCGACTGGGACGTCCTCGTGGACGCCGCCGCGGAGGACGACTCGCCGAGCGACCGTTCGGCGCACTCGACCGCGACGGAGACGGTCCACCGCGAGTACGGTTGCGAGTTCCTCCTCGACATCGCCGAGGTCTACTTCTCCCCCCGACTGGCGACCGAACGCCACCGCGTGGTCGAACAGGTCCACGAGGGCGAACGCGTCTTCGACATGTTCGCCGGCGTCGGGCCGTTCGTCGTCCCGATGGCCAAGCGCGGCGCGGAGGCGGTCGGATGCGACCTCAACCCCGTCGCCGTCGACTACCTCCGGGAGAACGCGCGGCGCAACGGCGTCGCAGAGCGCGTGACCGCGATGCAGGGCGACGTGCGCGAGGTGGCCGACGACTACGAGGGCTGGGCCGAGCGTCTGGTGATGAACCTCCCCCACAGCGCCGACGACTTCCTCGACACCGCGGTCCGACTCGCAGGCGACGAGTGCGTCCTCCACTACTACGACATCCAGCACGAGGACGACCCGTTCGGCCCCGGTATCGAAGCGATTCGGGAGGCGGCGGAACCGCAGTACGACGTCCGGGTGGACACCGAGCGGGTCGTCCGGTCGTACGCGCCGCACGAGCACAACGTGTGTGTTGACGTGACGCTCACTGCGCGCTGATTCGGAAGCCTTTTCTTTGTCATCGGAATACGATAGGATGCGTTCGAAAGCCCACCGCGCCGGTGTAGCTCAGCTGGCAGAGCGATTCCTTCGTAAGGAATAGGCCGAGGGTTCAAATCCCTCCACCGGCTCTTTCTGTCGAACGAAGTGAGACTGAACAGCCCTGCGTGGAGGGATTTGAAGCAGGGAGCGAACGAAGTGAGGCGACTGAGGTTCGAACATCCGGGCGGCCCATCGCGTATATAAAAGAACGAGAGTATTTTGCCGGTTCTCGT
>NZ_WPCD01000202.1:0-6633 GCF_009741955.1 Halogeometricum sp. CBA1124
TCGTCGAGTGCGGCGACGACGGTGGGAATCGCGCGCGGGTCGCCGATGCGTCCGAGGGCGTCGACGGCCGCCGGCCGGCACGCCTCGTCGTCGTCGTAGGCCGCACAGAGCGGCATCACCGACTCGGGATGAGCCTGCGACCCGAGCGCCTCCATCGCCGTCCTTCTGACGGCGGCGTTCTCGTCGTCCAGTCGGTCTAAGAGCGCGCGGACCACGCGCGTCCGGGTCTCGGCGGAGAGTTCGTCGCCGTCGTGGTAGTGGGCGGCCCGCGCGCCGAGTTCAACGAAGGCGTCCGCGGCGGCGACGCGGACCGTCGGGTCGTCGTCCCCGAGGCGGCGGAGCAGGCCGCCGACGGGCCGTTCGTCGGTGAACCACCGGACGGCCGAGATGGCCTCGCGGGCGACGTCGGGGTCCGGGTCGTCCACGGCTTCGACGACGAGGGCCTCGGCGTGGACGTTGCCGGTCCCGCCGAGGACGCGGACGACGCTCTCGCGCACCGCGGGGTCGCTGTCGGTGCGGACGAGCGAGGCGAAGTGGTCGAGCGCCCTCGTCGGGTCGACGTCGCGGGCGGCGCGGGCGACGGCGCGCCGCGTGGCCGCGTCGGACTCCGAGCGGACGGCGGCCAAGAGGGGGTCCACAGCGCCGCCGGGTCGCCGACGGTGGCGAGAGCGACGGCGGCGGCGCGTCGCACGTCGGGGTCCGCGTCGCCCAGTCGTTCGACCAGTCCCGGCACGGCCGACTCGTCGGCGAGGACGTCCAGCGCGCGGACGAGTGCGCGGCGGTCAGAGGCCGGCGGGTCGGTCCGGAGACAGTCGGTGATGGCCGCGGCGGCGTCCTCCGCGTCGCGCCGGGCGAGTTCGGTCGCGGCCGCGGCCCGACGCGCCGGGTCGGAGAGCGCGTCTCTCAGTTCCGCCTCCGTGCGGTCCGCCATCGACGGGGCGTCGGTGACGACCACGTCGCTCAGGTGGACGCTGGCGGCGCGAAGATGGAGACGCTGGCCGACGGTGACCGGGGGAGGATCGTCGCCCGCGGCGGTTTCCTCGAGGGCCACGTCAACCGCGTCGGGGTCGAACGCGACGGTGCCCGCGCCGACGTGGAGGAGGGCGCGCCGGTCCGGGCTGTCGTCCGAGGGCGTCCGCGCCGACGCGGGGAGGTCGGCCACGTCCACCACTTCCCCGGAGAACGCGTGGTCGTGCCACGCGAGTGCGTCCGGGTTCGGTTCGACGTGGAGGCCGACGTCCGCGCCGCGTTCGACGGCGGTGGGGTCCGAGAGCCACAGTCGGGCGGCGGCGGGCGCGTCGCGGGACTCCTCGTCCGCGAGCACGTCGCCGTCGAACGCGCCGAACCGGGCGTCTCCGACGGCGAGGACGGCCGTCTGCGTGTACACGGTGCCGCCGTGCGCCGTCTCGGGCTCCGTATCGAGGAGTCGGACCGGGAGGCCCCAGTCGCCGAAGCCGGCGGCGGCGACGCGGGCGTCGCCGGCGCGTTCGCGTACCTCGGCCACCTCGTCGGCGAGCGCCGGGTTCGCGCCGACGACCACGTCGCAGAACGTCTCGACGGTGCGGAGCAGTTCCGTCACGAACGCCTCCCGGTCGACGACGGCCGACGGTCCGGCGTCCCCGTCGTCGGCCGTCCGCTCGCAGCGGAGTCGAACCGCGTCGCCGTCGGGGACGAGGTGGTAGCGCTCGTCCGCCTCGTAGAACTCGACGGTCGCGGGTTCGTCCTCGAACAACGGCTCCAGCGCGTGAACCAACTGCGCGCAGTGCCAGCGGAGGCCGTCGCGACCGCTGACGAGGACCCGTCCGCCGCAGACCACGCGGACGGCCGCGTCGGGGTTCGGGTCGCCGCCCCGAAGACGCTCGTACACCGCGGCGTCGTACCCCACCTCGATTCGGGCGTCCTTCACGCCCGCCTGACTCGACATGAGTCGGACACTCCCGGCGGAGCGAAAAAGGGCTTCGGTCGGGGGGTCGCGGCCGACCGTGCTGTAACCGCAGGTTATATCTCTCTCAAAGAATATGCGTGTTGTATATGACACACGGGTTCCACACCCGGAGCCTCCACGCCGGGCAGGAGCCGGACGCCGCGACGGGTTCGCGCGCGCCGCCCATCTACCAGACGACGTCGTACGTGTTCGAGGACGCCGACCACGCCGCCGACCTCTACGCGCTGGAGGCGGAGGGCGACGTCTACTCGCGCATCTCGAACCCGACGACGCGCGTGCTCGAGAACCGGCTCGCCGCCCTCGAAGCGGGCGTCGCCGCCGTCGCCACCGCCTCGGGGATGGCCGCCCTCGACGCCGCGACGAGCATCCTCGCCTCCGCGGGCGACACGTCGTCGCCTCGGCGGACATGTACGGCGGCACCTCGACGTACCTCACGAAGATGGCGACGCGGCGGGGCGTCGAGACGCGCGTGGTGGACACGCTGGACTACGACGGCTACGCCGACGCCGTCGACGACGACACCGCGTTCGTCCACGTCGAGACCATCGCCAACCCCTCGCTGAAGACGCCGGACTTCGAGCGACTGGCCGACGTGGCCCACGCGGCCGGCGCACCGCTGGTCGTGGACAACACGTTCGCGACCCCGTACCTCTGTCGCCCCATCGAACACGGCGCGGACATCGTCTGGGAGTCGACGACGAAGTGGATTCACGGGTCGGGGACGACGGTCGGGGGCGTCCTCGTCGACGGCGGGACGTTCCCGTGGGAGCACGCCGACTACGACGAACTGTCCGGGGAGAACCCGGCGTTCGGCGTCGACTTCGTGGAGCGGTTCGGTGACAGGGCGTTCGCGGCGGCCGCCAGACAGCGGTCGCTGCGGACGCTCGGCAACCAGCAGTCGCCGTTCGACGCGTGGCAGACGCTGCAGGGGCTGGAGACGCTCCCGCTTCGGATGGAGAAACACTGCGCGAACGCCCGCGAGGTGGCGACGTTCCTCCGCGACCACGACGACGTGGCGTGGGTGTCGTACCCCGGGTTCGAGGACCACGAGACGCACGCGGAGGCGACGGAGTATCTGGAGAGGGGGTACGGCGGCATGGTGACGTTCGGCCTCGCAGACGGCTTCGAGGCGGCCAAGGCCACCTGCGAGAACACCGAACTCGCCTCGTTCCTCGCCAACATCGGCGACGCGAAGACGCTGATAATCCACCCCGCCTCGACGACGCACGCGCAGTTGAGCGCCGACGAGCAACGCGCCGCGGGCGTCGGCCCCGACATGCTGCGCCTCTCGGTCGGCATCGAGGACGCCGCGGACGTAATCGCCGACTTGGACCGCTCGATTCGGCGGGCCGCGGAGGCGGCGCGATGATAGCCGCGGTCACGACGTATGCGCCGGTCACGACGCACGCGCCCGCCGCGACGGCGCGCCCGACGGAGGTGCGTCCGGCGTGAAGACCGATAGCGGCACGGTCGACCTCGGCGCGTTCGACTTCGAGTGCGGCGTGGAGATTCCCTCGCTCGAAGTCGCCTACGAGTCCTACGGCGAGTTCACCGGCGACAACGCCGTCCTCGTCTGCCACGCCCTCACCGGCAGTCAGAACGTCGCGGGCTACGGCTCCGACACGGCCGGGCAGGCCCGCGCGTGGTGGAACGACATCGTCGGCCCCGGCAAGGCCATCGACACGAACGAGTACTACGTCGTCTGCGCGAACGTCCCCGGGTCCTGCTACGGGACGACCGGACCGGCCTCGGAGGGACCGACGGCGACCCCTACGGCACCGACTTCCCGCCGGTCACCGTGGGCGACTGGACGCGTTCGCAGCGACTCCTCCTCGACGAACTCGGCGTCGGCCGCCTGCACGCCGTCGTCGGGGGGAGCGTCGGCGGCATGAACGCCCTCGACTGGGTCCAGCGCTACCCCGACGACGTGCGCTACCTGCTGGCCGTCGCCACCGCCGGGCGTCTGGACCCGCAGTGTCTCGCTCTCGACGCCATCGCCCGCCGCGCCATCACCACCGACCCGAACTGGAACGGCGGCGACTACTACGGCGTCTCCGACGGGGGGAAGACGCCGGACGACGGCCTCGCACTCGCGCGCCAACTCGGCCACGTGATGTACCTCTCGAAGGCGTCGATGGAGCGGAAGTTCGGCCGCCGCGCCGCCGGCCGCGACGCCCAACGCGACTCGTTCCCGACCGACCCGGCGGCGTCGTTCTTCCCGTACCGCGACGTGGAGTCGTACCTCGACTACCAGGCCGAGAAGTTCGTCGAACGGTTCGACGCCAACGCCTACCTCTACCTCACGCGCGCGATGGACGACTACGACCTCTCGGAGGGCTACGAGGACGACGCCGACGCGGTGGCCGCCTTCGAGGGCGAGGCGCTCCTGCTCTCCTTCACGGGCGACTGGCACTTCACGACCGAACAGGCCGAGTCGCTCGCGGAGTCGTTCCGCGAGACGTCCGTCCCCGTCGCCCACCACGTCGTCGAGTCCGACCACGGCCACGACGCCTTCCTCGTCGAACCGGAGAAGGTCGGCCCGCCGGTCCGGGACTTCCTCGAATCGGGCGTCGAAGGGCGGTCGGTCCACGACACCGAGGAGGAACCCGAGTCGCTCCCCGACGACCGGGACTTCGCGCCCGTCCACTCGTCGCTGTTCAGTCGGTAGTCGCCGTCGGCGCGCCGCGCGGTGTGACCCACGCCGTCCTGCCCACCCCCGACCCGAAGCGACTTTGCCGTCCCCGGCCGACCGTCCCGGTATGTCGCTCGCTCGCTCTCTCGGTCGCGTCGGCGGGTTCGTCGTCGCCCTCGTCGCGCCGCCGTCGCCTACTTCGGACTCGTCGCCGCCGCGCCGAACGTCACGCTGGGCACCCGACCGGCCACGGTCGGGCCGTTGACGGCGTTCGACCTCCTCGGCGTCGGCGCGTCCTCCTCGCCGTCGTCGGCCTCGCCGTCGTCGCGGGGCGGGGACGGGCCGCGGCCGTCTCCGTCGGCGGCCTCCTCGCCGTCGTCGGGTTCGTCGTCCTCGCGCTCCCCCTCCTCGCGTGGCCCGTCGCGCTGGCCGTCCTCGCGGTCGGTCTCGTCCTGTTCTTCGCCGGCGCGTCGCTGAACGGACACCGCCCGGACGCGGCCTGAACGGGCCGCCCGCGGCGTCGTCGCCGTCGACGGGTCGGTCGCGTCAGAAGCCCGTCGGGTCGGTCGCGTCACCGAGTCCGGCGGGTCTTGCAGCCGACAGCCCGTTTTAACACCGCCTCGTGCGTCGTGCACCGTATGTCCGACGACGCAGACGACGATACCGAGACGCCCGGCTTCAGCACGCGGAGTCTCCACGCGGGACAGGAACCGGACGCCGCGACGGGTTCGCGCGCGCCGCCCATCTACCAGACCACCTCCTACGTCTTCGACGACGCCGAGGACGCCGCGAGCCAGTTCGCCCTGGAGAAGGAGGGCTACATCTACTCGCGGCTGATGAACCCCACGGTGGCGATGCTGCAGGAGCGACTCGCCTCGCTGGAGGGCGGCGTCGGCGCGGCGGCGACGGCGTCCGGGATGGCCGCGTTCGACCTCGCGACGTTCCTCCTCGCCTCCGCGGGCGACAACATCGTCTCCTCGTCGTCGCTGTACGGCGGGACGTACACCTACCTGACGCACACCGTCGAACGCCGCGGCGTGACGACGAAGTTCGTGGACACGCTGGATTACGACGCCTACGACGAGGCCATCGACGACGACACCGCGTTCGTCCACGTCGAGACCATCGGCAACCCCGCGCTGGTCACGCCGGACTTCGAGAAGTTGGCCGAGGTGGCCCACGACAACGGCGTCCCCCTGTTCGTGGACAACACGTTCGCGACGCCGTACCTCTGCCGCCCCCTCGAACACGGCGCGGACCTCGTCTGGGAGTCCACGACGAAGTGGATTCACGGCGCGGGCACCACCATCGGGGGCGTCCTCGTCGACGGCGGGTCGTTCCCGTGGGCCGAGTACGCCGACGACTACCCCGAAATCGCGAAGCCGAACCCCGCCTACCACGGCGTCGACTTCTCGGAACGGTTCGGCGACGCGGCGTTCACCTACGCCGCCATCGCCCGCGGCCTGCGCGACTTGGGGAGCGCCCAGTCGCCGTTCGACGCGTGGAACACGCTGGAGAAGGTGGAGTCGCTCCCGATGCGGATGGACCGGCACTGCGAGAACGCGATGGCCGTCGCGGAGTTCCTCGAGGACCACGACGCGGTGTCGTGGGTGAACTACCCCGGTCTGGAGTCCCACGAGACGCACGCGGAGGCGTCGGAGTACCTCGACGGCGGCTACGGCGGCATGATAACGTTCGGCCTCGCCGACGGCTACGAGGCGGCCCGCGAGACGGTGAACGAGGTGGAACTCGCCTCGTTGCTCGCCACGTCGGCGACGCCAAGACGCTCGTCATCCACCCTGCCTCGACGACCCACCAGCAGTTGACCGAGGAGGAACAGGTCGCCGCGGGCGTCACGCCCGACATGGTCCGCCTCTCGGTCGGCGTCGAGGACGCCGACGACATCGTCGCCGAAAGCAGAAGCCGACCGCCGATGAGCGGATCGCGGAGGCGCGACGGGAGGCCGAAGAGATCCGTCAAGAAGCCGAAGAGGAGGCAAGTGAGTACGAGCCGAGCGTCTCGCCGAAGCTCGCGAAGAGATAGAGGAGGAGCGGGA
>NZ_WPCD01000369.1:0-1312 GCF_009741955.1 Halogeometricum sp. CBA1124
TTGTACACCTCGATGGCGTCCGCCTCGGCGAGTTGCGTGCGGGTGATGTGCGGGGCGACGCCGTGCCGCGAGGACTGGAACGGGTGCGGGACGACGGCGATGCCGCCCTGGTCGCGGATGGCCGAGAGCGTCTCGTCGTAGGAGAGACCGGCCGGAATCAGTTCGTCGATGCCGAGTGCGAGCACGTGACCCGCCGCGGACGTGACCTCCATCCCCGGGATGCCGACCAGTCCGTACTCCTCGGCGATGTCGGCGGCGCGGAGACTCGCGTCTATCTCGTCGTGGTCGGTGACCGCGAGGGCGTCCAGACCGACCGCCTCCGCCTGTTCGAGGAGGAGTTCTATCGGGTCACGGCCGTCGTACGAGAGCGCCGAATGCGCGTGCAACTCGACCGATAACACAGGTGTGGATAGTCGCCCCGGTTAGAAAAACCGCGCGGTCCGACGCGGCGCGTATCTGGTCACGTTCGTGCACATAGAAAGAACTTACCCCCTGCGTTCTGACCACGTCAATGAATGAGTCTTTCCGACGCGGACCGCGAACTCGTCGTGGCCGAACTCGGACGCGACCCGACGCCGGCGGAGACGGTGCTCTTCGAGAACCTCTGGAGCGAACACTGCGCGTACCGGTCCTCGCGCCCCCTCCTCTCGGCGTTCTCGTCGGAGGGCGACCAGGTCGTCGTCGGCCCCGGGGACGACGCGGCCGTGGTCCGCCTGCCGACGTCCGACGGTGCGGAGACGACCGACGGCGAGACGTACGTTACGATGGGCATCGAGAGCCACAACCACCCCTCGTACGTCGACCCCTACGACGGCGCGGCGACGGGCGTCGGCGGCATCGTCCGCGACACGCTGTCGATGGGCGCGTACCCCATCGCGCTGGCCGACAGCCTCTACTTCGGCGACTTCGACCGCGAGCACTCCCGCTACCTGCTGGAGGGCGTCGTCGAGGGCATCGCCGACTACGGCAACGCCATCGGCGTCCCCACCGTCGCCGGGAGCGTCGAGTTCCACGAGGACTACGAGGGCAACCCGTTGGTGAACGTCGCCTGCGTCGGCCTCCTCGACGCGGACCGCCTCGTCACCGCCGAGGCCCAGTCGGCCGGCAACAAACTCGTCCTCGTCGGCAACGCGACGGGACGCGACGGCCTCGGCGGCGCCTCCTTCGCCAGCGAGGACCTCGCCGAGGACGCCGAGACCGAGGACCGCCCCGCCGTACAGGTGGGCGACCCCTACTCGGAGAAACTGCTCGTCGAGGCGAACGAGGAACTCGTCGCCGACGGCCTCGTCGAGTCGGTTGACCGATGCCGCGG
>NZ_WPCD01000367.1:0-1314 GCF_009741955.1 Halogeometricum sp. CBA1124
ATTACTCCTATACCCGACTTTCGCACCTGTTCGATTCGGGCGTCGATTGCGATGAACGGTAGCACGAAACACACGGGGCGTGCCGGTGGCACCCCGCCCCCGGACCCGTTCCGATACGCGACCCGCCCTGGACCGTCCAATCAGAGACACGACAGGAGGGCGGAGAGAACAGGACCACGAACACTCACGCGAACCACCGACAACGGCTATGGCGAGCGTTTCCGTAGCGATGGTATGGTTGAACTCACCAAACGGTCGACACTTCGGCTGTTCGGGACTGGACTGGCGTTCTCCGCGCTCTCGGGCGCGGCGGCGGCACAGGAGGACGGAGACGACGGTGCGGACGACGGGTCGGGCGACGGCGGTGCGCACGAGGGCGAACCGAGCGACGACTCGACGCCCGTCGAGACGGTGGTAGCGGTGCCGGGCGACCCGGTGCCGGAGAACCTCGCACTCGACTGGGACGGGACGCTCTACTTCGGCATCACCGCGGGCGAGGTGTGGGAGGTGACGAACGCGCAGACCCAGGAGACGGGCCTCACGCCCGCGGACCTCACCCGCGTCGCCGAACTGCCGGGGAGCGTCGTCGGCGTCGAAGTCGTCCCCTGCGGGTCGATATACGTCGCCTCGTCGTCCGAGGAAGGGACCGGCGTCTGGGAGGTGCCGCGCGACGGGCACGCGCCGTTCCCCCTCGCGTCCGTCTCGGGGTTCCCGAACGACGTGCTGTACGACCCGGACTTCGACCGCCTCCTCGTCACGGAGTCGTTCGACGGCGCCGTCTACGAGGTTTCGCTGTCGGCGGACGACCCGGAGGCGGAGTTGTGGTTCGAGGACGACACGCTGGAGACGGAGAGTTTCGGCGCGAACGGACTCGCGTTCGGACGCGACGGTTCCGTGTTCGTCGCCGTCACCCGCGCCATCGACGACGAGGGGCGGGACGTCGGCCGACTGGTGAGAGTGCCCGTCGAGACGGACGGCACCGCCGGCGCGGCGGAGACGTACCTCGAATCGCCCGAGATATTCGGCGCGGACGGCGTCACCACCGACGGCGCGGACGTGTACGTCGCCGCGAACTCGCAGAACCGCGTGGTGCGCGTCACCCCTGACCGCCACGTCGAAGCCGTCGCCACCGCAGACGACGGACTCGTCTTCCCATCGGACGTGCTGTTCGGCGTCACGCCGCGTCAGCGCAGCGACCTGTTCGTCTGCAACTTCGCCAACGACAGCCCCGACGACGGCGCGATTCTCCGCGCGCACCCGTTCGCGACGGAGGACGACGATGGAGACGATGGCGACGACGGCGACGGAGGTGGG
>NZ_WPCD01000232.1:0-5379 GCF_009741955.1 Halogeometricum sp. CBA1124
CGGCGGCCTGTTCGTCCTCCTCGCGTGGGTGTCGTAGGCGACGCGCCGGCGGACTCTTGCGTTTCGAGCGCCAAGCGACGGTATGTCCGGTTCGCCGCCGCTGTTCGACCCCGAGAAGCTGATGACCGCGCTGGCGGACGCGTTCGGCGGCAGCGAGGCCGAACGCCGCGTCGTCGCCCGACAGGCGCGGGACCTCGCCGACGCGGGGCAGGCCGAACGCGACCGGGGCCATCCCCTCACCGTCGACGAGGTGGTGCGACACCTGCGGGACGCGCCTGACGACTCGACCGTCCCCGAGCGCTGGAACTGGTGGCTCGGGGCGCTCGAGGCGCCTACGGCGGCTACCGCGAGTTCCAGGTGACGCGCGTCCCCACCGGGGAGTAGCGTTCGCGTCTCGCCTCCCGGAAAACGTTAAGTGTTGCTGATATGTCTTCTCGCCCGTGTCCCTCCGAACGCCGTTCGCGGTCCGTCCGAATCGCGCGCTCCTCCGCGAGTCGGTCCTCGTCACCGCCGTGCTGGGTGCGCTCGCACTCTGGCGGCGGGTCGTCCACCTCGTCGCCGACTCGCTCGTTCCGATACTCGACCCGCTCTCGACGGTGGCGGCGTTCGTCGCCGGTGGCGTCGCGGCCGGCGGCCGTTCGTCGCCGGCGTCGCTCTCCTCGTCCGCGCGTACGCCGCCCGACGCGGCGTCGCGCCGGGTTCGCGCTCCCCTACCCCGCGAGGACCTGCGACCCCTCGCGCTGAACCGCCGCCGTCCCCGTCGCCTTCGTCTGCGTCACCGCGCTGGTCGGGACGGCCACGGGCGTCCCGTACGGTCGCTGACGAGGACGCACTACGGTCCGTCCCCGTCGCTCGTCCCACTTCTGGCGACTGTCGGGGTACACGTGGCCGTCCTCGTGCCCGGTCTCGCGCTGGTCTGTCAGGGCGTCGTGCAGGGGAGCCTCCGCCGCGTGTTCGACGGTCCGCGCGCCGTCGTCGCGACGACGCTCGTCGCCGGATTCGCGCTGACGGGCGGTGCGGGCCGGTTGACGGCCGTTCCGGAGGCGGGCAAACTCGCCGGCGTAGTGGTGTTCGTCGCCCTCCTCGCGCTGACCGTCCTCGCGAGCGAACGAATCGCCCGCGAGGACCTCCGACCGCTGGCGTCCGTCCCCGTCGCCCTGTTCGTCGCCCTCGCCGTCGGGTCGGGACTGACCGAGATAGACTCGCTCGCGGGCGGTCTGTTCGCGGTGACCCACCTCGCCGTCCTCGGCGTCGCCGCGTACGGATACGACCGGAGCGACTCGCTCCTCGTCCCGGCGTTCGCCTACCTCTGCCTGTCGCTCTCGAACGCGGCCGTCGTCGTCGCCGAGGGCGGGTCCGCGCCGCCGTTCTGAGGCTCAGGTGAGGATGGCTTCGACCAGTTCGCGCGCCGCCGCGACGTGGTCGTCGGCCTCGTCGTCGCCCGTCTCGTCGACGTGTGAGAGGAGGTCACCGACCGTCTCGACGCGTGTCTCGACGACCGACGGCGAGACGGACGGGTCGTTCGCGACGTCGCCGGCGACGGCCTCGGCCTCGCGAGGTGCGCGCTCGCGGTCCGTTCGACCGGCCGTTCGGCCGTCGCCGCGAGGTGGTCGTGCAGTTCGCGGAGTCGCGCCCGCGTCGCCTCGTCCACGGCGTCGTCGGGGTCAGTCATCGCTGGCCTCCACCGACGCCTCGGCCCCTGTCTGTGCGTTCCACAGGTCGGCGTATGCGCCGCCGCGTGATACCAGTTCCTCGTGGCTCCCGCGTTCGACCACCGCGCCCCCGTCCAGCACCAGAATCTCGTCGGCGTCGACCACCGTCGAGAGGCGGTGCGCGACGACCAGCGTCGTCCGGTCCGCCGAGAGGCGGTCCAGCGAGCGCTGGATGGCGCGTTCGGTCTCCGTATCGACGGCCGAGGTGGCCTCGTCGAGGACGAGGACCGGCGGGTCGCTGAGGACGGCGCGGGCGAGGGCGATGCGCTGACGCTGGCCGCCGGAGAGTTTCACGCCGCGTTCGCCGACGCGCGTCTCGTAGCCGTCCGCCAACTCGGTGATGAACCCGTGGGCCTCCGCGGCCTTCGCCGCCCGCCGGACCGCCTCGTCGCTCGCGTCGAACCGGCCGTAGCGGACGTTCTCGGCGATGGTGCCGTCGAACAGGTGGGTGTCCTGCGAGACGTAGCCGACGGCGTCGCGGAGACTGCCGAGCGTCAGGTCCCGCACGTCGTGGCCGTCGAGGCGGACGGTGCCCGCGGTGGGTTCGTACAGGCGGAGCAGCAGTTTCAGCAGGGTGGACTTCCCCGCGCCCGTCTCGCCGACGACGGCCACCGTCTCGCCGGGTTCGGCGTCGAACGACACGTCTTCGAGGACGGTGTCGCTGGCCGTCTCGCCGAACACGTCGCGGTAGGCGAACGACACGTCCTCGTAGGCGACGACGCCCTCGGGGTCCCGGAGTTCGACGGCGTCCCCGTCGTCCTCGATGCTCACCGGGATGTCCGACAGGCCGAACACGCGTTCGGCGGAGGCGCGGGCGTCTGCACCTGGTCGACGATGTTCGACACCTCGGCGAGGGGGGCGACAAACCGTTGCGTCATGAAGATGAACGTGACGAACGTCCCGACTTCGAGCGTGCCGGTGAGGGGGCCGGGTGCGGTGCCCGTGAAGAGCCAGTAGCCTCCGACGAGGAACGTCGCCGCGAAGGAGAGGCCGGCGAGCAGTTCCATCCCCGGCCGGTAGAAGTAGCTCAGTCTGAGGACGGACATCGTCGTCTCGAACACGCCGCGGGAGGCGTCGCGGACGCGTTCGCGTTCGTACCCCTCGCTGCCCGTCGTCTTCACGAGTTCGACGCCGCTGATTCCGTTCTCGATGCGGGTGTTGAACCCCGCGGTGGCCGACTGCCGGGCGCGGTAGCGCGGCGCGACGACGCGCATGAACCAGAGGGTAAAGACGACGATGGCGGGGATGGCGACGAGGGTGACGAGCGCCAACTGCCAGTTGAGGCTGAAGAGGACGAACGCGATGCCGCCGACCATGATGACGAGGCGCAGGGAGTTCATCAGGGCGTTGTCGAGGAACAGTTCGAGGTTCCCGGCGTCGTTGTTGAGGATGGACATCACCTCGCCCGTCTGCTTGTCGTCGAAGAACGTCATGTCGAGTCGAAGCAGTTTCTCGAAGCTGTCCGTCCGGACGGCGTGCATCACGTCGTGGGCGAACTGGTTGGCGACGACGCCGTACACCCACGTGAACACGCCGGTGACGACGAACGACCCGGCGATGAGCGCGACGGAGAACCAGAACTGGCCCTCGGCCGTCGCGGGAATCCACGACTGCGGGACGAACGGTAGCGTGTACGCCGTCGTCGTCTCCCCGAACAGGGCGTCGATGGCCTCTCCGAGGACGACGGGCGGGAGCAGCGAGGCAGCCTGCGCGACGAGGTTCGCCAGCAGACCGGCGACCAACCAGCGCGTGCGCGAGGTGCCGTACTCGCGGAACAGGCGCGCGAGGGGGCGTTCCACGTCCGCGCGGTAGCGGTCGAACGCGCTCTCGTCCGCGTGACTCATTGATTCCGAAAGTGACGCGCGTGACATGAACGCTGTGGAAACGGCGAGGTGGGAACGACGAGGCGCACGGCGCGACGGCGAGGTGGGAACGACGAGGCGCACGGTGCGACGGCGAGGTGGGAACGACGAGGCGCACGGTGCGACGGTGAGGTGGGAACGACGACTCGTCCGGGGGCGCGTCCGTACTCGGGCGGCCGCGAGGACCGACGAGAACCGACGGGGAAAAGCCCCTCGGGCCGATAGGACGCGGCAATGAAACTCCAGTTCCTCGGGGGCGTCGGCGAAGTCGGGCGCTCGGCGATTCTCGTGGACGACTCGCTCCTCCTCGACTACGGGATGCTGACGGGCAACCCCCCGCAGTTCCCCGTCTCGGTTCCCGAACCCGACGCCGTCGTCGTCTCACACGGGCACTTGGACCACGTCGGCGCGGTGCCCTCGCTCCTCTCGGGCGACCGGCGGCCGCCGATTCACTGGACGCCGCCGACGGCGGAGTTGGCGCGGACGCTCGCCCGCGACACGCTGAAACTGCAGGGCGGCCGCTACGACTGCCCGTTCACCGAGACGCACGTCGGCCGGATGACGCAGGTGTCGGAACCGCACGGCTACGGCGAACCGTTCGCGGCGGCGGGCTACGAGGTGACGTTCTACGAGGCGGGCCACATCCCGGGGAGCGCGCACGTCCTCGTGGACGACGGGGAGACGCGCCTGCTCTACACCGCCGACTTCCACACGGGCGACCACGGCGGGAGCGACGCCCCCGCGAGTCGCACGAACCGACGCGGAGAGCCGATTCGGGGGCAGCGACTCGTCTCGCCGTCCACCGACCGCCCCGACGCCGACGTGGTCGTCTGCGAGTCGACGTACTCGGACGTGGACCACGAGGACCGTGCGTCGGTCGAACGGCGGTTCGTCGACTCCGTCCAGCAGACCGTCTGGGAGGGCGGTACCGTCGTCGTCCCCGCGTTCGCCATCGGGCGCACGCAGGAGATGCTCCTCGTCCTCGACGCCCACGACGTGGACTGTTACGTCGACGGCATGGGGACGGACGTGACGAAGATGCTCCTCCGGCACCCGGAGTTCGTCCGCGACGCCGACGCCCTCCGGCGCGCGAAGGCGAACGCGCGATTCGTCACCGGCCGGGACGGCCAGCGCCGGCGCATCGCCGACCAGAACACCGTCATCGTGACGACCAGCGGGATGCTCTCGGGCGGCCCGGCGATGACCTACGTGCCCGAAGTCCGCGGCGACCCGACGAACAAGATAACGCTCACCGGCTATCAGGTCGAGGGGACGCCCGGCCGCGACCTGATCGAACACGGCCGCGCCGACATCGACGGGCGGACGATGCCCATCGCCGCCCGCGCCGAGATGTACGACTTCTCCGCGCACGCCGACAGCGCTGGACTCCGCTCGTTCCTCGACGACTACGCGGGCGCGGAGATTCTGGTGAACCACGGCGACGACTGCGAGGGGTTCGCCGAAACGCTCCGGGCGGACGGGTTCGACGCCCGCGCGCCCGGCCTGGGCGACGTGGTCGAACTCTGAGACCGCGGGTCGAAGCGCGCCCGCGCCGGTCACCGGGCGAACCGGACCGCCGCGGCGGCCACGGCCGCGAGTCCGACGGCGACGCCGACGGCGAACGCGGCGACGACGTTCCGAGCCGAACGGTTCCGGCTTCGTCGACGCGAGCGCCTGTCGCCGTCTTCACCGCCGGAACCGTCGCGCTCTCGGCGGTCGGACGCGGCCGCTTCGTCGTTCGACCGCGGGCCGTCCGTCGCGTCGTCGGTGTCTCTGGCACCGTCTCCGTCGTCGCCGAGTCCGTC
>NZ_WPCD01000323.1:0-2217 GCF_009741955.1 Halogeometricum sp. CBA1124
CGTCCAGTTCGACGGCGACGTGACCGTCGGTGTCGACGAGTTCGACTCGCTCTCCGTCGGTGACCGCGGCGTAGTCGGGGCCCGACGCCGTCGCCACGACGTCGCCCACCTCGAACGCGTGCGACCGCACGTACCGGTGGTGTTCGGCGGCCATCGCTCTCAGTCACCACCGGCCTCCGCGCCGTCTCCGCCGCCGTCGGAGGGCGGTGCCTCGCCGGCGCCGTCGGCGCTCGGATCCGAAGCGTCGCCGTCGCCGCCCGCGCTCTGCATCAGCTGTCGGACCAGTTCGGCGCCCGACCCACCGCCGTCGCGGCCGCCGGTCGGTTCGTCTAACTCCTCGACCTGTCGTTCGATGTACCGCTTCAACTCGGGATAGCCTTCGAGGTCCGAGAGCTGTTTTCTGACGCTTGCGACGTACTGGTTGACCGTCTTCGGTTCCGTCGATTCGAGCTGTTCGACGAGGTAGTCCGTCGTGACGGTTATCGGCTCGCGGCCGTCCTCGACGACGCTCTCGATGAGTTCGCGCCTGAGGTCGCTCCCCAGGACGCGGTCTGCGACTTCGGCGGGCGTGTAGCCGGTCGACTTCCGCCCGAGCCGCTCGAAGTCGATGTCGCCCGCGTTGGGCAGCGAGGAGAGCGTCTTCTGCCACACCTGCGACATCACGCGCTCGTCCGGTTGCGGGATGAACTGCTGAATGGGGAACCGGCGAGTCGCGGCCGGGTCGATGGAGAACGGCATGTTCGTCGCGCCGATGACGAACAGGTTGTCCTCCACGTCGTTCATCTCCTGCAGGAACGCGTTGGTGAGTGACCGCTCGGACCGCTTGAGGTTCTCGTCGCTTCGGTCCGGGATGAGCGTCTCGACTTCGTCGAAAAAGAGGACGACGAACCCCTCGCTCGACAGGTCGTGCGCCTGGTCGAACACCGCCCGGATGTTCTTCTCCGACTCGCCCATGTACTTCGAGACGATGTCGCTCGCCTCGACTTCGAGGAACTTCACGTCTCCGCGGCGCGCCTCGATGTCCGTCTCGTGCTTCGCCTCGTACGCGATGGCCTCCGACACGAGCGTCTTCCCGCACCCGGGCGGGCCGTACAGGAGCATACTCCCGCTCCGAGACGCGAACGTGCCGCCGTACAACTCCTCCATCTGGGCCTGCACGTCGGGGTCGTACAGCGACAGCAGCATCCGAGCCGTCTGCTTGACCGATTCGAGTCCCGCCACGTCCTCCTCGAAACTGACGCTCGGATTCGTCGGTTCGATGTCGACGGTGGGTTCTTCGTCGTCGGACTCGCCGCGGCCGCCGCCCGCGACTGCCTCGTCCGCACCCCGACTCTGCGTCTTCCGCTCGCGGCGTTGCTCGGCCCACTCACTCTCGTCGACGAACTCGAACTCCGTCTCGGAGGTCACTCTGAGCGTCGAGTAGCCGGACGGATCCATCTCCACGACGGTGAAACTGAAGCCGTCGGGGCCGAACTTCGGAACCTCCTCTATCTCGTGCAGCAGGTACTGCGAGTCCACGAGCGCCGACGTGAGTTGGTCCTCGTCGGTACCGGGCGCGTACAGCTTGGCGGTCGAACAGGCCGGAACGTCGCGAATCGTCGCACTCGAATCCACGAGGCACTTCCGGCCGACGTCGTCGCTACCGCCGAGGATGGGTGCGACGTTCCCGTGGACGTACCCGCGGTTGCGAATCTTGTTCGCGACCCGGTCGTCTTCGGTCTGGACGCGAAAGTACGCGCTCTGTCCGCGGTACGACACCTGCACCACGTCCGTCGAGGGGGAGACTCGGCTTCGCCCGACGCGGACGTGCGAGGTGGGTTCGTTGTCGTTCGTGATGAGTGTGAGTTTCTCTCGGTTCATATCGTTGAGTCTGGGGAGACGTGCTCTACGGTTCGTTTCGCCACTGCGATCAGTTCGCCCGCACCGTCTGCGTCGGTCTCCGGCGGGTCGATCCACTCGCGGGCGGCCGCGACGGTTGCGACGGTTCGACCGACCGCGACGAGGAGTTCCGAGAGTTCTCGCCAGCGAACCGCGGCGCCGGGGCGTGTCGCGGTCCGCAGTCGCTGTTCGATGCGGTCGCAGACGACGGCCGCGCGGCCCGCGTACCGGACCATCGACCGCGAGACGGTGTACCAGTCGAGATGCCGGGCGGGTCCGACCCGAGCGGAACGACGAGGATGCCGTCGACGGCGTCCGCTCGGCCGATGACAGCTACGT
>NZ_WPCD01000026.1:0-29862 GCF_009741955.1 Halogeometricum sp. CBA1124
CGCGACCGACCATGGAACAGGGTGCATGGCCCAACTGAATCGCCGGCGAGACGCCTCCGCGCTCCGCGTTCGGGGGAGAACCCGCCCGTCGGCATCGTCGTCAACGCGTGCGCGACGGCGTGTAGAGCGTCATGTTCGGGTCGACGCCGAGGAGGAACAGGCCGTAGAGCAGGGTCGCTTCGAGGACGGTGAAGCCGAGGTACGCCCCCCAGAGCGCGCGGGCCGTCTCGGCGATGCGCGGCGTGAGTTTCTCGATGCCGGGGCCGGGGGCTTCGGCGTCCATCAACTGCGCGCCGCCGACGGAGAGTTCGGGCAGGATGGCGACGGCGAGGACGACGATACCCATGCCGCCGAGCCACTGCGTCAGCTGTCGCCACATCATGATTGCGCGGCTGTGCGTGTCGAACGATATCTCGCCCAGCACCGTCGCTCCCGTCGTCGTGAACCCGCTCATGCTCTCGAACAGCGCGTTGGCGGGGTTCGCGAGCGTGGAGTTGGGGTGGAACGGCAGGACGACGGGCGGCAGGCCGTGCGCCTCCACGAGGTACGGTACCGCGCCGACGAGGGTGACGGCGAACCACGTCACGGCGACCATGAGAAAGCCCTCGCGGGCGCGGATGTCCGGGTCGGGTTCGAGGCGTTCGAGTCCCGCCCCGACGGCGACGGTGAGGGCGATGGTGACGACGAACGGTAGCACCGTCTCGCCGTAGTAGAGCGCCACGAGGAGCGGCAGACACAGGGGGACCGCGAGATACTTGAGGACGGTCCCGACGAGACTGAGGCTGGCTCGGTAGTCGACACGTAGCTTCATCGGAGCGTGTCTCCGTGCTCACGCGCCGAGACGTATTAGTTTACGGAAACGGAGCAGGCGTCACAGCATCGCCGTCACGTCGCCGACGACGGAGGCGTCCACGAACAGGACGACGTGGTCGCCCGCCTCGACGACGGTGTCCCCCCGCGGGGTGATGAACTCGCGGTTTCGAGTGATGGCACCGACGACGACGCCGTCCGGGAGTTCGGAGACCGACTCGCGAATCTCCCGGCCGGCGAGGATGCTCGCGTCGTCCACTTCGATTTCGAGCACCTCGGCCTTGTCCGACTCGATGAGGGCGACGTTCTCCGCGCCCCCCTCGCGCGTGAAGCGCGTAATCTCCTCGGCGACGACTTCCCGCGGGCTCACGCCCACGTCCACGCCGACGGCCTCGAACAGGTCGACGTACTCCGTCGTGTCGATGACCGCGACGGTGCGTTCGACGCCGAGACGCGCCGCGAGCAGGGAGACGAGCAGGTTCTTCTCGTCGGACTCCAGCGCCGCGACGACGAGGTCGGCCTCGCCGACGTGTTCGCGTTCGAGGAACTCCATGTCCGTCGCGTCCGACTCCATCACGACGGTGTCGGGGAGCGCTTCGGCGAGTGTGCGCGCCCGGTCGGGGTCGCGTTCGACCAGGCGCGGGCGGAAGCCGCGTTCCTCCAGCAGTCGGGCGACGTGGTAGCCGACTTCGGAACCGCCGACGACGACGACTTCCTCGGCGGCCCCCGGCGACTCGTCGGGGGCGACCGACCGGGCGAACTCCTGAACGCTCTTGGGCGTCCCGATGACGACCACTCTGTCGCCCGGTTGGATGACCGTCTCACCGCGTGGAATCTCGACGGTGCCGTTCCGGAGGATGGCGGCGAACGTCAGCGCATCGAAGCGGTCTGCCTCGCGGACGGTGACGTTCGTGATGGGGCTGTCTTCGTCCACCTCGAACTCGGCCATCTGCACCTGCCCGCCGGCGAACGGGTCCACGTCGCGGGCGGCGGGCAGGCCGATGATGCGGACGATGGACTCGGCGGCCAGCAGGTTCGTACACACCATGAAGTCGATGCCGAACGCCTTCTTCGACCGCTGCCACGTCCGGAGGTACTCGGTGTTCTTGACGCGGGCGATGGTGAACGCGTCGCTGATGGCCTTCGCCGTCGAGCAGACGACGATGTTCGTCTCGTCGTTGTCCGTCGAGGCGATGACCATGTCGGCGTCCTCGATACCCGCCTGTTCGAGCGTCGACAGCGCGGTCCCGTCGCCCGTGATTCCCAGCACGTCGAGCGAGTAGTTCATCTCCTCGACGCGTTCGGCGTCCCGGTCCACGACGACGACTTCGTGAACGTCGTCGAGGTCGGCCGCGATGCTCGACCCGACCTGCCCCGCACCGACGATTACTACTCGCATCCGAGGCGGCCTCCACGTTGCATTTCTGCCCCGATTTGCGAGCGAACCGGTATTCTTCTTTCGACATCGGCTCGCGCTCCCCGCCCGGTCGCGGGGCGGTCACGCACGAGTCGGACACCCGGCGGTCGGTCTCTGGTCGGCCGTTCGTCCGGCGGCCAGTCGCTCATCGGTCGCTCACTTGCGCCGGCGGTCGACGCTCAGGTCTATCCGGCGCCGCCGCCCCTCCAGGTCCTCGACGACGCGTTCGACGATGCGTTCTGCCTCCTTCTCCAAGACCGGTTTGAGCTTGTCTATCACCCAGCCGAACGAGACGAGTCGCGGGAGTTCGAACGAACTCTCGTCCGCGGACTCGGCGTCGTACGACACC
This sequence comes from Halogeometricum sp. CBA1124, assembly GCF_009741955.1. Lineage (NCBI taxonomy): Archaea > Methanobacteriati > Methanobacteriota > Halobacteria > Halobacteriales > Haloferacaceae > Halogeometricum > Halogeometricum sp. CBA1124. The sequence goes on from NZ_WPCD01000026.1 coordinate 2,577, forward strand.
TCGAAGAAGACCCGGCAGGCCGTCTCGGCGTCCTCGGGCGCGTCGTCGGGCAGTTCGTCCAGTTCCTCGACGCGCCACCGACCGTGGGCGCGGAAGTCCCGCACGATGCGCCACTCGATGCGGTCCGGCGGGTGGAGTTCGGTCACCTTCGAGTGGGCCGTGTAGTTGAGTTTCCACCACGTGAAGTGTAACGCGTATCGGGTGCCCGCCTCACCGTCGCCGCGTTGGGTGACGTCCTTCAGGTGCTTCGAGTAGTTCGCGTAGCGAGGGAAGTCGACGAGGAAGTCGTACACCTCCTCGCGCGGGAGGTAGACGACGGTGGTGACGACGATTTCGTCCACGAGACGCGAGTTGGGGGGCCGCGAACAAAGCCTTGTGGGGGTCGCGCCGGGCGGACGCCGGCCGGAACCGACAGCGGTACATCAGAAACTACTTCTGGGTGACAGAGCGTTGTCCAATCGAGATGGTGGGTGGGACGCTTCGGGATATCCGCTCTCACGTGAGCGGGTTCGCCGCGCCGACGGGCGCGTACGCCGTCGTCTGCGACCGAACCGGACGCGAACCGCTCCCGCTGACGGGGATGCGGTTCGGCTCCCGCGAGGACGCCGAACAGGCGGTCGAAGCCGCCTCGAACTACCGGTCGGCGCTCCGACGGTACGACCCGCAGTTGCCACACCACGAACCCCGGGTCCGCGCCGTGGCCGACGACACCGGCGTCGACCCCTCGTCCCCCCGCCGCGACGCGCCGGAGTCGGCCGACTCCGACGGCCGGACGCGCTACATCACCTTCTGTCACGACGTGTCCGCAGCGGTCTTCGAGTCGCTCTCGGCGACGGGCCACAGGCGCGTCGAGTCCGCCGCGATGGAGACGTACCTGACGCTGGCCGAGGTGGTCACCGAGCGGGACGACTTCTGTCTCACGATGCTGTGGAGCATGATGAGCGAACTCGACGCGCGACTCGACGCCGCCGAGCAACGGGTCGTCGTCGCCGAAGCCGCCGAGTTGCTCGCGGGGCCGAACGGCGGCGCGCGCCTGTCGGAACCGACGGTCCGGTCCGCCCTCGGGGCGACGACGGCGCGCCTCTGCGAGGCGTCGTTCGTCGACGAGACGGACATCGACGCCTGTCCCGGCGGCGACGCGTGGGAGGTGACGTTCGGGGACTACGCACTCGCCGAACGCACCGGTCGACTGCCGACGCTCCCGATAGCGGTCGAACTCGTGCGCCGCCTCCCCGACAGGCCCGTCTCGTTCACCGAGGCCACCCCCCTCGCGGACGGACGGTGGCGACTCCGCGTGGAGGCGGGTGCGAACCCGACCGGACTCGTCAGCCTCGACGCCACCGACGAGGGGCGACTGAACGACTCGGACTACCGGCTGTAAGGCGCTTCGACCCCGAACCGACGGACTCATCCTCGACAGGCTGGTACCGCTCCGCATGGAGCCGCGAGACTCGACCGACGTGCTCGTCGTCGGGGGCGGCGTCGCCGGCCTCACCGCCGCGACGTTCACCGCCCGCGCCGGCCTCGACACCCTCGTCGTCAACGACGGAGAGAGCATCCTGAACCGAAACGCGCACCTGGAGAACGTCCCCGGCTTCCCCGCGGGCGTGAACGCCCGCCTGTTCGGCGACTTGCTCCGCGAACAGGCCGACCGGAACGGCGTCGCCCGCGAGACGGGCCGCGTCCTCTCGGTCGAACGCGCCGCGGCGGACGGCGCGCGGTTCGTCGCGTCCGTCGACGCCGACGGGACGGTGGAGACGGTGCGGAGTCGGTTCGTCGTCGCCGCCTCGTGGGCCGACGCGGACTACCTCGACGAACTCGACGTGACGATACGCGACGCGGGGAGCAAACGCTACGTCGACGTGGACGAGGCGGGCCGCACGTCCGTCGAAGGCGTCTACGCCGCGGGTCGCATCTCGGAGCAGTATCACCAGGCCGTCGTCGCCGCGGGCCACGGCGCGGAAGTCGCCCTGACTCTGGTCCACGACAGCGACGTGGCGTACTACCACGACTGGGTGACTCCCGAGGGCTACTTCACCGACCGCGGGCGGGAGGTGCCGCCGGGATGCGAGGAGATAGACGCCGCCGAACGGGAGCGACGGGAGGCGGAGTCCCGCGAGGTGATTCGGGAGTTCTTCGCCGACCCGCACGAGGAACCCCAGCGCACGCACCCGAGTCTGGTCGACGACGAACTGGGCCGACTGGACGGGTAAGCGAACGACTCGTCACTCGTAAGCCGCGACGACGCCCGCCGTCGTGACGACGTACACTCGGGGGCCGGCGGCGACGACGCGCTCGGGAGTTCCCGATTCCGTCGACAGCGTCCACTTCGTCTCGCCCGTCGCGGCGTCGAGCGCGTGGACGCGGGACGACCGGTCGTCCGTCGCCCCCGCGAACAGGCAGGTGTCACCCGAGACGACGAGCGAGGTTCCCCAGTCGGCCACGGCCAAGTCGTCGCGCGCCCACCGCGTCTCGCCGGACGCGAGTTCGAGTGCGGTGACGGTTCCCTCGCCGTCGCCCCCGACGCCGGTTCCGTAGACGACGGTCGACTCGTCGGACGTGAGCGCGAGGTGGGGGTGACCGCCCTCCGTCGACACCGACCGGACGCGCGTTCCGTCGCGGCGATAGACGTGGAGACCCCCGTGGGTCCGCGCGCGCCCGCCCTGTCCGTGTCCCCGACGACGACGTACTCGTCGGTGACGACGGGCCACGTCGGGCGGCCGCGGGCACTCGTCTCCCACCGCACGGACGGGCCTCGCCCGAGGAGCGAGTCGATAGCCGTGGGAGACGACAGCGACTGGAGCGGTCCGGGCGCAGCGAGGAGGAGGTCCGTTCCGCCGTCACCGTCGGCCGCGACACCGGGGTACGTCGCGTCAGCCCCGTTCGTCCCGAACGTCCATCGGTGATTCCCGTCCGAGTCGAACGCCAGCAGTCTGCCGTGGTCACCGAGGAGAACGCCGTCGTCGGTCGGCAGGACGCCGTAGATGCGCGTGGTCCCGGTCGTGTTCGGATACGCGGTCTGCCAGCGAACCGTCCCGTCCCGGTCGAACGCGCGGACGTGTCTACCATCGGCAGTGTAGAGCGTGTCGGGCGCGAGCGTCGCTACTCGGGAGAGGCCGCTGGCGGGCGTCTGGTCTCCTCCGTGTGTGTTCCACTTCCATGCGCCGTCGTCTCGGCCCAACGCGTCCGTTCCGGTCTCACGGACGGCGTACACCGAGTCGGCCGAGACGAGAAGTCCCACGGGGGTCTCCGTCTCGAACGACCGCGACCAGCGTCGTTCGGGTTCCGAGTCGGGCGGCGTCGCGTTCGGCGCACAGGCCGTGTTCCGCGTGTCGTGCCGGGCGGTCCACCACTCGTCGGTCGGCGTCTCGGGCGCGCCGAACTCGTCTCCGCCGAGACACCCAGCGAATCCGCCGAGGGCCGCGACGCCGGCGCCGCTGAGCAGGTCCCGTCTGGAGGGCATCGGTTCGTAGTTCTCGAACGAAGATATGAACCTTCTCCCGTCACCCGCACCGGGCAGTTTTACCCGCCCCGCCTCGAACCGCACGACGATGCTGGAAGGCGTGAACGTCGCGTTGGGAGTCTCCGGAAGTATCGCCGCGGTGAAGGTGGTCGAACTCGCCCACGAACTCCGCCGGCACGGGGCGTCGGTCCGCGGCGTGATGACCGAGAGCGCGCGGGGCATCGTCCACCCGTGGGCCGTCGAGTTCGCCACCGAGAACGACGTGGTGACCGAGATTACGGGCCGCGTCGAACACGTCGAACTCTGCGGACGGGACGGGTGGGCGGACGTCCTCCTCGTCGCGCCCGCGACGGCGAACACCGTCGGGAAGATAGCCGGCGCGGTGGACGACACGCCGGTGACGACGTGCGCGACGACGGCACTCGGCGCTGACGTGCCCGTCGTCGTCGCGCCCGCGATGCACGAACCGATGTACGACCACCCGGGCGTCCTCGACGCCATCGACCGCGTCAAGTCGTGGGGCGTCCGGTTCGTCGACCCGCGACTGGAGGAGGGGAAAGCGAAGATAGCCACCGAGGAGGCCATCGTCACCGACGTGGCCCGGGCGACGACGACGCAGACGCTGGCGGGCAGACGCGTCGTCGTCACCGCCGGCGCCACCGCCGAACCGATAGACCCCGTCCGGGTGCTGACGAACCGGTCGTCCGGCCGGACGGGGCGGGAAGTGGCCCGCGCGTGCTACGTCCGCGGCGCGGACGTGACCCTCGTTCACGACGGCGGCGACGTGCCGTACGCCGACGTGGCGTCGGTGGAGACGAGCGCGGAGATGCTGGACGCCGTCCTCGACGCCGCCGACGGGGCCGACGCCCTCGTCTCGGCGGCGGCCATCTCCGACTACACCGTCGACGCCGCCGCGGAGAAACTCCGCTCGGGCGACGCCCGGACGCTCGAACTCGAACCGACGCCGAAACTCATCGACACCGTGCGCGAGGCGCACCCGGACCTCGCCATCGTCGGGTTCAAAGCCGAGACCAGCGGCGACGACGAGGCGATGGTCGCGGCCGCGCGAGGGATACTCGACCGGGCGAACCTCTCGTTCGTCGTCGCGAACGACGCCTCCGTGATGGGCGAAGCGCGGACCAGAACGCTGTTCGTCCGCGCGGACGACGTGGCCGAGTTCTCGGGGTCGAAGACCGCACTCGGAGAACGGGTCGCCGAGGCGTTGGCCGCCGAACTCTGAGCGCGGGTGAGAAGCGATTCGGGAAACCGACCCCCGGCGCGCGTCCGAGGCGGGGAGTCGAAAAACGCCGTTCAGTCGTCGCTCGGTGCGGCGTCGTCGGACCCGGCGTCGTCGGACGCGGATTCGGCCCCCGACTCGGGCGGTTCGACGGGCCACGTCGCCTCCTCCTCGAAGACGATGCCCAGTCGCTGGGCGGCCCGCGATATCATGTGGGCGCCGGTCGGCGCCGTGAGGAACAGGAACAGTACCGTCACGAGCGCCATCAGGCCGTCGCCGCCCGGGCCGTAGAAGACGAACCCGCCGAGCGCGATGCTGGCCGCCCCGAGCGTCGTCGACTTCGTGGTGGCGTGCATCCGGTTGTAGACGTTCGGCAGGCGGAGCAGTCCGACGGTGCCGACGATGAGGAAGAACGTCCCGACGGCGAGGAGGGCGACGACGAGTGCCGTCCGTAGCGGGCCGGCGGCGTGCGTCGCTCCCCCGCTCTCGGCGGCGAGTGGAATCAGCGGTGTCGAGAGTGACTGAATCATTCGATGATGTCCCCCTCCGTGACGTACCGCGCCACGGTGACGGTGCTCATGAAGCCGATGATGGCGAGCACGAGGCTCACGTCGATGAAGAAGCCCTGCAGCGTCGCCATCGCGTAGAGGACGGCGATGGCGACGACGTTCGTCCCGATGACGTCGAGCGCGACGACGCGGTCCGGGACGGTCGGTCCCTTGATGATGCGGTAGCTGACGAGGAGCGTGAGCGCCGCGCTGACGACGAGGGCGGCGGTCACGACGAGGTCGAGCGTCGGCGACACGTCGGCGAGCGTCTCAGTCGCCACCGCGCTCACCTCCGTCGGGTTCCAACTGCGGCACCGGGTCGCCCGGTTTCAGCTCCTCGTCGAAGATGACGAGGGCGTAGTCCTCCCACGTTCGTATCGGGTCCAACAGCGCGTCGCGGTCGGATCCGTCGATGCTGTGCACGTAGAGCGTGTTCGTCTCGGCGTTGTAGTCCATGGTGAGCGTCCCCGGCGTGAGGGTGATGCTGTTCGCGATGGTCGTGATGGCGAGGTCCGAACGGACCCGAAGCGGCACCTCGATGACGCGCGGGTCGATGGGCATCGAGGGCGCGAGTACCCGTCGCGCGACGTCCCAGTTGGCGGTCACGAGTTCCTTGACGAACACGAGCAGGTACAGAATCGCGTAGGGAGCGACCGTCACCGCGCGGGCGGGGCCGATCTGCGGGGTGTAGAAGCCGCGCAGGAAGTACGCGACGAGCATCCCGACGAGCAGTCCGATGAGGAACTCCTCGGCGAGTGCGCGCGGGGCGAGTTCGACCCCGCGGACGAATATCCAGAGGACGGCCAAGAGCAGTCCCGTGAGCGGCCAGCGTCGGGTCACGCGACCACCCCCGAGAGCGCCGCGGCCGACCCGAGGACCGCCTCGACGTAGCCGCCGGTGTCGAGGGCCGCTTCGGCCGCGGCCGTCGCCGAGACGTACACCGCCTCGAAGCCGAGGCCGAACGCGACGACGGCGACGGCCATCGCCGCCACGACGACGACTTCGACGGTGAGCGCGAAGCTCGTCGGCGGTCCGTCGTCGGGGGCGTCGCCGCCGTCGGTCCGTCCGCTTCCGGCGGCGACGGCCCCCTCCTCGGCCTCGACTTCGACGGGGCCGGCCCACCGACTCGGGATGGCCGCCTCGACGGCCGACCCGGGCGTCCCCCAGAAGGCGTCGTTCCACGCGCGCGTGTAGTACGCGATGGTCAGGACGGCCCCGAGGAGGGCGACGAAGATGGCCGCGCTCGCGCCGGCAGCGCCGCCCGCGAGGGCGTCGGCCGCCGTCTGGAAGACGAGCAGTTTGCCGAAGAAGCCCGAGAGGGGCGGCACGCCGATGAGCGTCAACGCGCCGAGGAAGAACGCGGCGGCGAGGACGGGCGCGCGGCGGGCCAGCCCGCCGAGTTGGTCGAACTGCGCGGTGCCGACCGCCTCCTGTACCGTCCCCGACGCGAGGAAGAGGAGGCTCTTGGCGAGGCCGTGGTTGAACGCGTAGACGAGTCCGGCCGTGACGCCGAGCGTCCGGACGGCCGTCGAGTCGGCCGTCGCGGCCACGGCGAACGGCAGGACGATGAAGCCGACCTGACTGATGGAGGAGTACGCGAGCAGTTCGTCGACGTCCGGGCGGCCGACGGCGCCGACACCGCCGAGGACGATGCTCGCGGTGGCCATGACGAACAGCACCGGACCGAAGAACGCGAGCATCGAGTCGCCGGCGACGAACGGGAGCGACACCGGCAGCGTCGCGGCGGCGAACACGGTGAAGTAGAGGCGGACGATGGCGTACACGCCCACCTTCTTCACGACGCCGGCGAGCATCGCCGTCACCGGTGCGGGCGCCGCGCGGTAGGCCGCCGGCACCCAGAACTGGAACGGCACCAGCCCGGCCTTCAGCGCGAACACGGAGAAGAGGACGGCCGCCAGCCCCAGCACCGGCGCGACGGCGACGTCGTACGTCGCCGGGTCGGCCAGCCTGCGCGCCAGGTCGGCCATGTTCAGCGTCCCAGTCGTGGCGTACAGGCCGCCGATGGCGAGCAGCATCACCGCGCTACCGATGAGGTTCAGCACGACGTAGTTCAGCGCCGCGCGGGTGTGTTCGGGACCGCTGTAGAACAGCACGAGGATGTAGCTCGACATCAGCATCACCTCGAACCAGACGAACAGGTTGAAGATGTCGCCCGTCAGGAACGAGCCGGTGACGCCGACCACCATGAAGTGGTACAGCGGGTGGTAGGAGAGTCGCTGGCCGAAGCTGTCCACGTAGAGGACGGAGTACGTCAGCGCGCACAGCGACACGACGGCCGAGAGGGCGACCATGAACGCCGACAGGGGGTCGGCGACGAGGACGATGCCGAACGGCGCCTGCCAGTCGGCCACCTGGTAGACGACGGTCCGCCCCGGGGAGCCGAGGGGGAGGACGACGCGGTGGAACAGGAGCGCGGCGGCGGCGAGGTAGCCGACGCCGCCGAGCAGGCTCACCGCCCGGTTGACGCCGTCGTTCGTTCGCGTCAGAAGCGTCGCGATGGCCGTCACGAGGGCGACCAACAGCGGTGCGACGACGACCGTACTCATTCGCCGTGACCTCCGAGTTCGTACATGTCGATTGTTCCGTGTTCCTCGTAGACGCGGTACGTCAGGACGAGTGCCAGCGCCGTCGTCCCGAAGCCGATGACGATGGCCGTCAGGACGAGGGCCTGCACGAGTGGGTCGCTCACCGACTCGGCGGACCCCCCGTGGCCGGTGATGGGCGCGAGCCCGGACAGCCCGCCCATCGTGACGAGGTAGACGTTGGCGGACTGGCTGATGATGGTGATTCCCCAGATGACGCGGACCACGTCCCGGCGCAGGACGAGGTACGTCCCGAGGGCGAACAGGGTGCCGAGGACGGCCGCGAGGACGAACTGCGTCATTCCCGTCCCACCTCCGCGGCGACGGTGAGCAGCGCGCCGACGACGGTGAAGAACACGCCGAAGTCGAAGAACAGCGCGCTCGCTACCTCGAACTCCTCGTACAGCGGGACGTGCTTGAAGAACCACACGCCCTGCGTGAGGAACTCGTACCCGAAGAGGATGGGGACGAGGCCGCTCAGGACGGCGAGCGCGAGCCCGCCGCCGAACAGCCAGCGGTACGTCTCGATGGGGCTGTGTCCGCTCTCGTCGGGCGACAGCCGCAGCACCTCCGTCTGAACGTAGTCGAGGCCGAAGATGACGTAGATGAGGACGAACGCCGCCACCGTGAGGACGCCGCCGATGAACCCACCGCCGGGGAGGTTGTGCCCCTGCAACAGGAGGGCGACGGCGGTGACGAGCATGAACGGCACGACGATGCGCGTCACCATCCGCGCGATGACCGTCGTTCGCCGGTCGGCCTCGTAGTCGTACGGCCGACTGTCGACGTCGCGTCCGCTCATTTCGTCTCACCCCGTTCGCGCATACGGACGAGCGTCAGGATGGCCAGCGCGGCCATCGCGACGACCGCAATCTCTCCCATCGTGTCGAACGCCCTGAAGTCCACGAGGATGACGTTCACGATGTTGCCGCCGCCGCCGTAGTCCGTGAAGAACGGCCCGTGTTCGGCGGGGATGCCCGCGCGTTCGGCGAGGAAGCCCGAGATGGGGTCGGCGGGCGAGGCGGCCGTCGTGACGAGGACGGTGACGAACACCGTCGCGCCGACGGCCACCGCGAGGACGCCGTCGCGTATCGCCCGCGAGGGGTTCACCTCGCCGTAGAACGCCGGCAGGCGGTTGAGGACGAGGAGGAAGATGACGAGCACCAGCGTCTCGACGACCAGTTGGGTCAGCGCGAGGTCCGGCGCGTCCGCGAGGATGTAGAAGATGGCGACCATGAAGCCGAGGATGGAGAGCGTGAGGACGCCCGCGACGTGCGAGGGCGCGATGTCCACCGCGACGGCCCCGACGACGGCCACGAGGAGGACGAGGAAGATGGCGGGCGTGACGGCGAACCCGGTGAAAGCGGGCAGGGAGACGCTCGCGGCGAGGTAGCCGCCCAGCGCCAGCACCGTGACGCCGCCGAGCCCCCACGTCGCGTACGTGCGGAGCAGTCCGTTCTGGGCGTGCGGAATCGACCGAACACTCGCCGTCGAGAGGCCCTCGACGCCGTTGTCGTACCACCAGTTCGCGCGCACGGGCCCGCGGAGCGCCGCGTTGATGGCGTCGTGCAGGCGGTCGTAGAACGGGAAGGCGACGGCACCGCCGAGGATGGTGAGTCCGCTCATCACCACGTACGGCGTCAGCTTCGTCGGGAAGCCGATGGAGAACCCGTGCGCCTCACCGGCGGCGACGCTCGCGTAGACGTGGCCGACGAACGCGTTGATAGGCGTCTCGGGACCCAGTCCGAGCGTCGCCGACGCGCTGATGCCGAGGACGAGCAGGGCGAGTATCGCGGGCGGCACGAGCATCACCGTCGGCGGCGAGTGGACGTGCCCCAGGGCGTCGGGTTCGTCGCCGAAGAACAGCGAGGCGAACTTGAGCGAGTAGAGGAACGTGAACACGCTCCCGAGGACGGCGACGACGGGGAACAGGTAGCCGAGGCCGCCGATGTCCGTCCCCGCGTACCACGCCGCTTCGAACAGCAGTTCCTTCGAGTAGAAGCCGTTGAACGGCGGGAGGCCCGCCATCGACAGCGACGCGACGACGGCGATGACCGCCGTCACGGGCAGATGCTTCCGCAGGCCGCCGAGTTCCGCTATCTTCCGCGTCCCCGCCTCGTGGGCGACGATGCCCGCGACGAGGAACAGCGCCGCCTTGAACGACGCGTGGTTCAGGATGTGGAACGCGCCGGCCTCCGCGCCGTACTCGTTGGCGAAGCCGAACGCGGCGACGATGAGGCCGAGGTGGGAGGCGGTGGAGTACGCCAGCAGTTCCTTGATGTCCGTCGACGCCACCGCCAGCACGGCGGCGACGGTCATCGTCAGCAGGCCGAGGACGGCGAAGAGCATCGTCCACTCGCCGAAGTACGCCGCCTCCTCGCTCAGGAACAGCGGTCGGAACCGGCCGACGAGGTAGACGCCGGCTTTCACCATCGTCGCGGAGTGGAGGAACGCCGAGACGGGCGTGGGTGCCTCCATCGCGTTCGGGAGCCAGATGTGGAACGGCACCTGCGCGGACTTCGTCGCCGCCCCGAGGCCGAGGAGGACGAGGGCCGGAATCAGGAGGCCCGCCTCGCCCAGACCCGCGCGGATGGCACCGGCGTTCTCGAGCAGGACGGGGAGGCTGTACGTCGCCTCCGGGAGGACCTGTCCGGACACCCAGACGAGAAGCAGGAAGCCGACGAGCATGAACAGGCCGCCCGAGACGGTGATGAGCATCGACTTCCGCGCGGCGTACTGCGAGGCGTCCTCGCTCGTGTAGTGGCCGATGAGGAGGAACGACGACAGACTCGTCAGTTCCCAGAACACGAACAGGGAGACGAGGTCGCTCGCGAGGGCGACGCCGAGCATCGACCCCATGAACGCCAGCAGCGTCGCGTAGTACTTCGCCTGCCCGGGTTCGCCGTGCATGTAGCCGCCGGAGTACGTGAGGATGAGTACCCCGACGCCGCTTGCGAGGAAGGCGATGAGGAGTGCCAACCCGTCCACGTAGAACGCCAGCGAGACCCCGAGCGAGGGAATCCAGTCGAACGAGACGGTTCCGTGTGCCCCCGCCAGATACAGCTGTGACACCAGTCCGAAACAGACCAGCGCCGTCGCCGCCGCGAAGTACGCGGTTCGCTCTCCGAGAACCCGGAAGACGGCCGGGGTGAGCGCCGCGGCGACGAACGGAAGGAAGACTACGGCGAGGACAACCTCCGGTGTCGGTTGCACGGAACCAACTCGGGTGAGACCGGACTTAGGTGTTGTCAAACCACCTCGTAAGTTCCGAGCCTCCCTCCGCCAGTTCTGTCAGCGAGAGAGACGGCTCGTGGGGAATCGGCGCCCGAACGGGCGGGCGAACCGGGGCGACACCACAGAAACGCCTATAGGGTCACCGCCATCCTGACTATCTGTATGGGTGACGAGACGGACGGCGACCACCTGCTCGACGTCCTCGGCGACGGGGACGCTCGGGACATCCTCGCTTCGGTGAGCGAGCGACCCCGGTCCGCGAAGGAACTCGGCGACGAACACGGCCTCTCACTCCCGACGGTGTACCGGCGACTGGACAAGCTGGCCGAACACGGGCTCGTGGCGTCGAGCGCCACCGTCGAAGACGACGGAACGCACTACAAGCGCTACGAGGCGACGTTCCACCGGGCCGTCGTCACCCTCCGCGACGGGGCGTACGGGACGCGCGTCGACCACTGCGAGGAGACGGTCGACGACCCGCCGTCCCGAGAGGCCCCCGGCGAGTGAGCGAACTCCGGACGCGCGAACGGCCCCGCGAGGACCACCGCTCGGGGACGCGCGACACGTCACTCGATTGCGACGAATCCGCCGCTGACGGCGCGTTCACGGCGGTGTGCGGCGGGCGTTTTTTTCTTCGCGTGAAAAATCACCTATAGCTTTATGTGACATTCTGCTAATTCAGAATCGCATGAATGTTCCAGGCGTGGATTCGGGGGATGGGAGACTCCCGCGTCGGAACGGGAGGGTGAGTGGATGATTCACAACCCAGCCCAGATGAAAAGCGCGAACTGGCCCGGTCCCGACAGGAACGTCGCGGTGAAGACGTTGGAGTCGGTCGCCGACGAATCACTCGACCTCGTCGCGGTCTACGGCGCGACGGCGTTCGACCTCTTCCACGTCAGCGACGAACTCTCCGCGTCGTACGACGACAGGACCGCACTCGTCGAGCGACTCTCGGACCTCGCCGAGGAGATGCGGCAGGACTTCGTCCGCCACGGACTGTTCGCGGGGCTTCGGCCGACCCACGAACGGGTCGAGTACAAATCGGGGACGCTCGACGGACGGAAACTGCTGCAGGTGTACTGCGGCGGCCGCGGGATGCTCCTGGTGGTGAGCACCGACGAAGACGAAGAACCGCTCGTCCGCGCCGTGATGGGTCTGCTCAGCGTCTGAGCGACCGTCCCGTCCTCCGAGCGACGCGCTGTCACGCCCCGTGTGGTCGACTGTGTACGGGCGACAGAACCGCCACCTTTTATTTCGGACCCGATGAACCGGCGACATGGACCAGTTGCGGCAGTCGCTCCTCGAAGCGCCAATCATCGAGAAGGGAGACTACGAGTACTTCGTCCACCCCATCAGCGACGGGGTGCCGATGCTCGAACCGGGCCTCCTGCGCGAGATAGTCATCAAGATCATCCGGAAGGCGGACCTCGAAGACGTGGACAAGATAGTGACGCCCGCGGCGATGGGCATCCACATCTCCACGGCCGTCTCCCTGATGACCGACATCCCGTTGGTGGTCATCCGGAAGCGCGAGTACGGTCTCGAGGGCGAAGTCTCCCTGAGCCAGCAGACCGGGTACTCCGAGAACGACATGTTCATCAACGACGTGAAGGAGGGCGACCGGGTGCTCGTCCTCGACGACGTCCTCTCGACGGGCGGGACGATGTGTGCGGTCCTCGACGCGTTGAAGTCCACCGGCGCGAACGTCGTCGACACCGTCGCGGTCATCAAGAAGGCGGGACCGAACGAACTCGACGACACGGACCACCACGTGAAGACGCTCATCAACGTCACGGTCGAGGACGGTCAGGTCGTCATCGTGGACGAAGACGGCGACGACTGACGCGGAAAATCCGCGCTCTTTTGCCGCGTGCGGCGAGTCGTCGGGAGTGGCGACCACGGCCGTAAACCGCCGAATAAACACCGTTCGAAGGGTGAATTTCGAATTTTTCCAACCGAGGCTATTTGCGTCGATGGTTATTTTTGGAATCTATGCCATCCGACAACACGGACAACCGAATCAATCGGCGCAGTTGGCTCAAAGCGCTCGGCGTGGGGGGCGCCGCGGGCCTCGCCGGCTGTTCCGGGAACGGAGACGGGACCGGGACGGAGACGACGGGCGGCGGCGGTGAGACGAGCGAGTCGACGGACGCCGACACCGAGGCGGCCGACGACTCCGGTCGGTCGGTCGGCGGGACGTACCGGGAGGCGCTCTCCACCGACGCGAAGTCCGTCAACTTCCTCTTTCACAGCGACACCTCCTCGGCGAAGTTCGTCGACGCGACGATGGACTACGCCCACGAGTTCAAGGCCATCGGAGAGGTCGTCCCGATGTGGATCGAGTCGTACTCCGAGACGGACAAGCAGGAGTGGACGTTCACCCTCCGCGACAACCTCCGCTGGAGCGACCCGTACGGGCAGCTGACCGCTGAGGACTGGGTGTACACCGCGCAGAACCTCTACGGCGCGATGTCGCCCGAGGAGAGCGAGACGAAGGAGAACTGGGCGGGCGTCGTTCAGTACTCCGACTGGAACGACCTGACGATAGAGAAGACCGGCGACCTGACGATTCGGGTGACGACGCCGGAACCCGAGCCAGCGTTCATCGCCTCCACCGCGTTCTGGGGCGGGCGCTGTCTCCCGAAGGACCTCGTCCAACCGTACGTCGAGAATCAGGACGTCGAGGGGCTGAAACAGGACGAGGAGCTCAACTCCCTGTCGTACACCGGGAACCTCGGGCCGTACGACTTCGAGGAGTGGCAGCGCGAGTCCCGCTTCGTCGCGACGCGCGCAGAGGACTACTACCTCCGCGAGGTGGCCGGGTCCGAGGCCATCCCGGAGCGGTTCGCCGAGGCACCGTACTTCGAGCGCTACGAACTCCAGATCATCCCCGAGGAGTCCACGCGACTCGCCTCGCTGAAGGAGGGCGACCTCACCTTCTTCGAAGACGTCCCCTCCCAGAAGGTCGAGCAGTTCCGGGGGATGGACCACCTCAAGTTCCGCTTCCCGCCGAACCCGTTCTGCGGGATGACGTACTACAACCAGCGTCCCAACGGCTGGGAGATGCTCCAGAACCGGGACGTGCGGCGGGCGCTCTCGACGGCCGTCTCGAAGACGGCCATCGCGGAGAACATCTACCGCGGGTTCCCCACCGTCGCCCAGACGTTCCAGCCCGAGTGGTCGCCGTGGTATCTGACCGACCAGGTCGAGCAGTTCGGCGTCGGCGACTCCTACGGCGCAGAGCAGGCGCGGTCGATGATGGAGGAGGCCCTGTCGGGCACCGACTACGGCTACGACGGCGACACGCTCGTCGACGGGAACGGCGAACAGGTCGAACTCACGTTCGTCTACCGCGCGGGGTCGCAGAACAACCAGACCGTCGCGGAGTTCTTCAAGCAGGAACTGGCCAAAATCGGCATCGCGGTCACGCCGACGAACGGCGGCCCGTTCAACACGCTCCAGAACAAGTACATGCTGAACACCACCGGCGAGGGGTCCCCGAGCTTCAACGCCGGTCCCGAGGCCACGTCGCAGGAGCCGTGGGACCTGCTGTACGGCGTCGCGCTGAACGCCTACCCCATCAACCCCGACGGCTCCAACGTGTTCTGGGTGCCCGACGGCGGCTTCAACTTCTACGGCTACGAGCCCGAAGCGCCCATCGCCGACCTCTACTCGGAGGCGCGCACCGCCACCGACCAGCAGACGCGACAGGACGCGTTCGCCGAGATATTCGGCGCGCTGAGCGAGGAACAGCCCGCGAACTTCCTCAACTTCAGCGTCTACAAGAACGCGTACGCGGAGAACTACATGGGCATGCCCGCCGAGGGCGAGTACGACTACCTCGAGAGTTGGGACAGTTCGACCTGGTACCTCGCCGAACAGTAAGCGAAGGCGCACCGCGCGCTCTTTGGACTATCTCTGCCAATGACTAGCACGAAACTACCATGAAGTGGTACATCGTTCGCCGCCTCGCGTGGACGGTCGTCGCGACGTTCATCATCCTGTCTCTCACCTTCGGGCTGATGGCGGCCTCTCCGGACCCGCAGGCCGCGTCGTACGTCGCCGAACAGGTCCAGACCGGCGGCGACTTCGAACAGGCACAGGAATCGTACGAGAAGGCAGAGGGCTGGACCGACCGCTCTGGGAGCGCTACACGAACTACATGGTCGGCATGGCGACGCTGGACTGGGGGTGGTCCGAGACGCGGTCACAGCCGGTGACGCAGGCCATCGCCGAGGCGTGGCCGTACTCCGTGATGTACGGGACGCCCGCGCTGATCATCTCCACCGTCCTCGGCGTCGCCATCGGCCTCTACTCCGCGACGCACCGGAACTCGCTGGAGGACTACGCGGCGTCCGCGTTCGCCTTCTTCGGCATCAGCATCCCGGACTTCTGGTTCGCCATCCTGATGATTCTCGTCTTCGGGGTGTGGTTGGGGTGGATTCCCATCTACTACCACTCCGACGTGCCGTGGCTGTCGCTCGAGAACGCCCGGCAACTGGTCGCCCCGACGCTCGTCGTCACGCTCTCCTCCATCGCCAGTGAGATGCGCTTCTCGCGCGCGACGGCGCTGGAGTACGTCAACGCGGAGTTCGTCAAGACGGCGAAGGCAAAGGGCGCGAACAGTTGGCGTCGGGTGACGCGGCACATCTTCCGGCCCGCGCTGGTCCCCCTCTCGACCATCCTCGTCGGCGACATCCTGAACATCGTCCTCGTGAGTTCGTACCTCGTGGAGGTAGTGTTCGGCATCCCGGGACTCGGGCAGTTGAGCTACAAGGCTATCCTCCAGCAGGACGTGGCGCTGGTCCTCGCGACGGTGCTCATCCCGACGTTCATCGCCATCGTCGGGAACCTGTTTCAGGACCTCGCGTACACGGTGCTGGACCCCCGCATCGACTACGGTGATCGGTGATGGCGGCCGAAGACTATCAGGACCGGTTCGAGGACATCGACTGGGACGACCTGCAGCGCTCGGGGTTCGACGTGCTGACCGCACAGAGCGCCGGCTTCCTCGTCTCGATGGGACTGCTGGCGCTCGTCTTGGCGTACGACTACTTCCTCGTCTCGGGCGGCGACCCGACGGTCAGCGTGGCGACGCCGTTCGACTGGGAGTTCGTCTGGGACGTGACCCAACTCGACTGGCTCCTCGTCGCCACCCTCGTCACGGTGGCGTTCTACGCCGCCTACCCGCTGTACGACAACCCGCGGATGACGCGGCGCTACTGGCGGGAGTTCCGGAAGAACCGCGCCGCGGTGGTGAGCGGCGTCTACCTCGTCCTCGTCTTCGGACTCGGACTCGTCGGCCCCCTGTTCGTCGCCAAGCCCGAACTGAACGTGCTGGCGACGTACCAGCGCCGGTGTTCCTCTCGGTGCCGCAGTCGACGGTCGGCACCTGCGTCGGCCCCGTCGCGGACGGCATGTGCCAGGGGACGTGGCAGTACCCGCTCGGCACGACCGGACAGGGGAAGGGAATCATGGAGAGCGTCGTCTACGGGATGCGCGTCAGCCTCGAAGTCGGCCTCGTCACGCCGCTCATCATCGTCCTCATCGGGACCACCGTGGGCACCGTCGCCGCCTACTCGGGCGGCCTCGTGGACGAACTGCTGATGCGGTACGTGGACATCCAGCTGACGTTCCCGACGTTCTTCCTCTACCTGCTCCTCCTGTACCTGTACGGCGGCACGCTCTTTCTCCTCATCGTCATCTTCGGCATCACGAGTTGGGGGTCGACCGCCCGACTCGTCCGCTCGGAGGCGCTGCAGCGACGCGAGGAGGAGTACATCCAGGCCGCCCAGTCCGCGGGAGCCAGCGAGTTCTGGGTCATCCGGAAACATCTCGTCCCGAACGTCTCGAACACCGTCATCACGAACGCGAGCCTGCTCATCCCGAGCCTCATCCTGTTCGAGGCGGCGTTCTCGTTCCTCGGCCTCGGCGACCCGACCATCCCCTCGTGGGGACAGGTCATCGCCGCCGGCCGGAGCGACATCGACACGGCGTGGTGGATATCGACCATCCCCGGCGTGTTCCTCTTCACGACCGTACTGGCACTCAACTTCGTCGGCGACGCGTTGCGCGACGCACTCGACCCGCGCTCGGAGGACTGACATGACGGAACCACTACTCTCGATACGGAACCTCAAGACGCACTTTCACACGGACGACGGAACGGTACGCGCGGTGGACGGCGTGAGTCTCGACGTCGACCGCGGCGAGACGGTGTGCGTGGTCGGCGAGAGCGGGTCCGGGAAGACGGTCACCGCCGAGTCCATCACGCGACTCGTCCCGGAACCGCCGGGCGAAATCGTCGACGGCGAGGTGCGATTCGACGGCGAAGACGTGCTGTCGATGTCCGAACGCGAACTCGAATCGCTCCGCGGCGGCCGCATCGGCCACATCTTCCAGAACCCGCAGGGGGCGTTGAACCCCGTCTACACCGTCGGCTGGCAGGTCCGCGAGGCCATCCAACTCCACGACGACTCGGTGACGAACGACGAGGCCCGCGAACGCACCATCGACCTGCTGGACCGCGTCGGCATCCCCGACGCGACGAGTCGCGTCGACGACTACCCGCACGAGTTCTCCGGTGGGATGAAACAGCGCGTCGTCATCGCGATGGCGCTGGCGTCGAACCCGGACCTGCTCATCGCCGACGAACCGACGACGGCGCTGGACGTGACCATCCAGATGCAGATTCTCCGCCTCCTGAACCAGATTCAAGAGGAGTTCGACACGGGCATCGTGATGATAACCCACGACCTGGGCGTCGTCGCCGAAGTCGCGGACCGCGTGGTCGTCATGTACGCGGGGAAGGTGATGGAGGAGGGCGACGTGTACGAGATATTCGAGAACCCCTCGCACCCGTACACGCGCGCGCTTCTGGAGTGTCTGCCCGGCCGCGGCGAACGGATGGAGGCCATCGGCGGGTCGCTTCCCTCCCCCACGTCGCCGCCCGACGGCTGTCGGTTCCACCCCCGGTGCCCGCACGCCGTCGGCGACTGCGAAGCCGGCGAGCAACCGCCGATGTACGCCGTCGAGAGCGGCGACCACACCGTCTCGTGCGTCCACTTCGAACCGGGGGCGGACCCCGCCGTCGTCCTCGGAGACGACGGGTCCGACGCCGTCGGCGGTGCGCGCGCGGACGGCGGGGCGGACGGCCCCGCTACCGAGCCCGAACGGGGAGGTGACGACAGATGAGCGCCGACGCCCCCCTGCTGGAGGTGCGGAACCTGAAGAAACACTACCCCATCACCGAGGGCGTGCTGAAGCGACAGGTGGGGAACGTCCGCGCCGTGGACGGCATCAGCTTCGCCGTCGACCGCGGCGAGACGGTCGGTCTGGTCGGCGAGTCGGGGTGCGGAAAGTCCACGGCGGCCACGTCGTTGCTCCGCCTGGAGGAACCGACCGACGGCGAGGTGCTGTTCGAGGGGCGCGACATCACCGGCTACGACGACGCGGAACTGAAGCGGTTCCGCCGCGAGGCGCAGATGATATTTCAGGACCCGACGTCCAGTTTCGACCCCCGGATGTCCATCGGCGAGTCCGTCGCCGAACCGCTGACCGTCCACGGGATGCGTGACCGCGAACGCCGCAGGCGCATCGTCGAGGACCTGCTGGAACGCGTCGGCCTCTCCGCCGGCGACATCGACCGCTACCCGCACGAGTTCTCCGGCGGGCAGAAACAGCGCATCGCTCTCGCCCGCGCGCTGGTGTTGAACCCGAAACTCATCGTCGCCGACGAGCCCGTCTCGGCGCTGGACGTGTCGATTCAGGCCGAGATTCTCTCGCTGATGAAGGACGTGCAGGAGGAGTTCGGACTGGGGATGCTGTTCATCAGCCACGACCTCTCGGTCGTCCGCGAGATATGCGACCGCGTGGCCGTGATGTACCTCGGCGAGATAGTCGAGTTCGCCCGGACGGGGGACCTGTTCGAGAACCCGCAACACCCGTACACGCGGGCGTTGCTCTCCTCGATTCCGCAACCCGACCCGACGAAACGCGGCAGCGCCATCGAACTCACCGGCGACGTGCCGAGTCCGTCGAACCCGCCGTCGGGGTGTCGCTTCCACACGCGGTGTCCGGAGGTCATCCCGCCGGACGACTACGAGTTCGAACAGGAGGCGTGGCGGTCGGTGATGGACCTCCGCGGCCGCCTCGCCCGCGACGGCGTCGACGCGGCGGCGGTCCGCGAGTTCGTCGCCAGCGAGACCGACCAGTCGCCCGAGTCGGTCCCGACGGAGCGAATCGAGCGCGAGGTTCGCCGCGAGTTCGACATCCCCGACAGCCTGTCTGACGCCCGCGCGGAGTCCGTACTGTCCGAAGCGCTCGGACTGCTGGCGAACGGCGACCAGTCGGAGGCGCGGGCCCTCCCCGCCGAGGAGTTCGAGACGGTGTGCGAGACGACGGCGCCGGAACTCCGACGGACGCCCGCCGGTCACACGGCGTCGTGCCACCTCGTCGACGAGACGCAGTCCGTCTCGACGCCCTCGACGAGCGACTGAGTCCGGCCGCGTCCGCGACGACGAGAAGCCGCGCCGAACTGCCGGGGCCGCGTCACTTTTTTCGGCGGGCGACCGTACTGCGGACGCATGTCCGACACGACAGCGCTGTTCATCGTCAGCGAAGCCGGGTACTGGGGCGAAGAGTGCGTCGAGCCGTTGACGACGCTCTCGGACGCGGGCGCGATGTCACCGTCGCGACGCCGACGGGCGAAAAGCCCGTCGTAGACGAACGCTCCGTTGACCCCGACGAGGTGGGCGAGGAGACGTCCGAGAAGGTGCTGGAGGTACACGAGAACGACGAGCGACTGGCCGACCCCGAACCGGTGGCGGCGGTGGACGCCACCGACTACGACGCCCGTCGTCCTCCCCGGCGGCCACGGTACCGAGTGGGACGTCAATCAGGACCGCCACGTGCGACAGGCGCTTCTGAGCGCCGTCGGCGGCGACCAGGGGAAGGCGCTCGTCGTCTGCCACGCCGTCGGCATCCTCGCGTTCACGCGCGAGGCGGACGGGAGCTTCCTCGTCGAGGACCGCGAGGTCACCGGCTTCCCGAACGAGTGGGAGGAGGGCATCGTCGACGAGAACGACCTGATGCCCGACGGGCGGAAACTCCCCTACTGGGTCGAAGACGAGGTGAAGGCCGCCGGCGGCGTCTGGGACGCCGAACTCGACCAGGACGCGAGCGTCACGGTGGACGGTGACCTCGTCACCGCGCGCGGGCCGGGGTCCTCGGCCGCCGCCGCGGAGACGCTACTCGAAGAACTGGGCGTCGAACTCGAAGCGTAGTCGCGGTACCGACGACTCGGCGGCACGCGGCCCCGAGTCGGTCACTCTATCTTGAACACGGCCTCTTCGATGCGTTCGGACCGACAGTCCGGACACCGCGAGGGGTAGTTCACCGGGTCGTCGAACGCCGAGAACCCGCACTCTCGGCACTCCGGCGGCGCGACGAGGAACTGCTCGTCGTCGTCGGCCGAGTCGACGGACCGAGCGACGTGTCTGAGGTGGTGGTACGCGGACGACCGGGGGATACCGACCGTCTCCGAGAGGTCCGAGGCAGTCCGCGGGGCGTCGCGGAGGGCGTCGGCGATTCGCTGCCGCGTCGTCGCGTCCGAGTCCGACTCCGACATGCACCGCCGTACGCGCCCATCACGTGTATGTGTTCTCCTCCGATGGGCCGGAGCCGGGACGCTCGGGATGGGAACGGTTGCATCCGGAAGTGTCCCGTTCTCACACGGCTTTCAGCATCCGAGACAACGTATCACCGACTGGGGAAGATGGGAAAAGAACTTGATACCGCGGTAAGTCATTCCGTGCATGAAGGCTGTCGTCCTTGCAGGAGGCTACGCGACGCGACTCTGGCCCATCACCAAGCACCGGCCGAAGATGTTCTTGCCGGTGGGCGAAGAGACGGTCATCGACGTGATATTCGAGGACTTGGAGGAGGACGACCGAATCTCCGAAGTGTTCGTCAGCACCAACGAGCGCTTCGCGGAGACGTTCGAGGAGTACCTCGCCGACTCGTCGTTCGAGAAGCCGACGCTCTCCGTCGAGGAGACGGTCGCAGAGGACGAGAAGTTCGGCGTCGTCGGCGCGCTCGAACAGCTCATCGACCGCGAGGGCGTCGAGGAGGACATGGTCGTCATCGCCGGCGACAACCTCCTCTCGTTCGACGTGGCGGAGTTCGTGGACTTCTTCGAGGAGAAGGGGACGCCGTGTCTCGCCGCCTACGACGTGGGGTCGAAGGAGCGAGCGAAGTCGTACGGACTGGTCGAACTCGACGGTGACCGCGTCGTCGACTTCCAGGAGAAGCCCGACGACCCCAAGAGCACGCTCGTCTCCATCGCCTGCTACGCGTTCCCGGCGGAGACGCTGCCGAAGTTCGACGAGTACCTCGAAGACGGCAACAACCCCGACGAACCCGGCTGGTTCCTCCAGTGGCTGCAGAACCGCGGCGACGTGCACGCGTTCACGTTCGACGGCGCGTGGTTCGACATCGGGACGGCCGAGAGCTACCTCGACGCGGTGTCGTGGTACCTCGACGGCGAGAACTTCGTCCACGACACGGCGACGGTGACGGACTCCGAACTCGGCGAGAACGTCTACGTGATGGAGAACAGCGTCGTCGAGCACTCGACGCTGGAGCGGTCGGTCATCTTCCGCGACTCCATCATCCGCGACGCCGACATCCGCGGCACCATCGTCGACGAGGACACGCACATCGAGAACCTCGACCTCTCGAACGCCCTCATCGGCGCGCACTCGCACCTCGAATAGCCGAGCGACGACGACCCGGTTCTTTCTCGACCCTACTCGCCGAGACGCGCGTCCGTGATTTCGAGGTGGCCGCGCGTCCCCTCCCACACCGTCTCGTACTCCAGTTCGACGGGGCGGGACATGTGCGGCCCGTCGGTGACGAACGTCTCGAACTCGCCGCCCTCGCCGAGGACGTGGACGCCGTACTCCTCGTTGAGTCGGACCAACTCGTCGAGTGCGTCGCGGTCCAGCGTCCGCCCCAGCCACGACTCGTCCAGTCCGTGCGCGGCGACCTGAACGATGCGTATCTCGAACCCGGCGTCTATCATGGCTACGCCGAGTTCGCGGGGGTCCTCCTGCCAGAGCGGTGCGAACAGGTCGATTCCGAGCCGGTCACACATGCCCTGGATGCGGTTCGTCTGGTACTCGCTCTCGACGGCCCCCGCGGTGACGCCCGCGAGGTCCATCTCCGCGGCGAGGTCTTCGAGTGCCGCTTCGAGCGGTTCCAGTTCGGCGTCGCCCTGGTCGCCGGAGTCCGTCGCCTCCGCCGCCCCCAGGTCGTCGGGCGTCACCTCGACGAGTTCGATGCCGATGCTCTCGGCGGCGAGTGCCGCGAGGTGCGTCGCCGGGACGTGGTACATGTAGGAGTCGTCGCCGGGGTGGACGGTGAGCAGTCGAGTGACGTTCAGGCCCGCTTCGAGCGCGCGGTACAGCGCCCACGAGGAGTCCTTTCCGCCCGAGAAGAGACTGACCCAGTCGCCGGATTCGGTCATCAGGGGACCGTACAGCGCTGGTTCGTATATCGCCTCCGGTTCGGCCGCTACGGGTTCGCGCCCGTCCGCGCCCGACTCACATGTACCCCAGGTCGCGGAGGCGGCCCATCAGGTCCTCCTTGTCCTGCGCGCGCCCCTCGCGTTCCGTGCTCGCGCCGAGGTCCTGCACCCACGCGGGCCGGTCGTCGGACTTCGCCGACCCGGACTCGGTGCCGAGCGACCGGAAGCCCTCGAAGTACTTCGGCGAGACGGGGATGTCCGTCGCCGCGACCCCCTCGGGCAGGTCGTCGGTGCTCTCGGGGACGTGACCGACCGGGTAGCCCGGCGCGGCGTCGGGGACGATGAACTCCCAGAACGCGGCCCAGATGTCCGCCTCCTCGAACTGGAGGATGGGGTGGACTCTGTCGTGCGGGGGGTACTTCTCGGAGTCGTGGCGCGGCGAGAAGAACGTCTCCTCGGCGCGGGACTCCTGTTCGTCCCAGCGGACGCCCGAGAAGATGCCGTCGAAGCCCCGGTCCGCGATGACGTCGTTGAGCGCGACGGTCTTCAGGAGGTGGTTGCCCTCGAAGGTGTCGGCGTCGAGGGTGAGCGTGTCGCCCTCGTAGTCGAGGCGTTCGAGTTCGCGGCGGTTCGTCTCCGAGAGGTCCGCGAGGGGAATCTCGTCGCCCGGACTGGCGTCGAGGCGGACGAAGTCCTCGTTGCGGGCGAAGACGAGGTCGAGGTCCCACTCGTCGGCCCAGCGTTCGACGAACGCCACCGTCTCGGGGAAGTGCTCGAAGTGGTCGATGAAGACGACGGGCGGCACCGGGACGCCCATCTCGGCGGCGACTTCGCGGACCACGTAGAGGACGACGGTGGAGTCCTTCCCGCCGGTCCACATGACCGCGGGGCGGCGGTACTGTTCGAGTGCCTGCCGGGTCACCTCGGCGGCGTTGGCAATCTTGTCTTCGAGCGTCGGGTAGTCGGCGGCGCTCTCGCCGCGGCCGGCGTCGTAATCGAGCGAGACGTACGAGGGGAACGTGGAAGACATCGTGAACGTATATCGCGCGACCACGATATCTACCTTTGCGTGGCTATCTGTTCGCACGGGTCAGTCGCGTCGGGCGCGACTCTCGAAGAAAAATCGACCGACCACGTCGCTGCAGTCGGCGAACCGCGACGGTCTGGGCTTCGAGAACGTCTGTTCTGCGGGCGAGTCGGCGCACGCGCGTCACGTCCGACCGAACGGACGCCGGCGGGTGCCGGAAGCGTGCCGCCGAGTTACATGTAGCCGAGGTCGCGCAGGCGTTCCATCAGGTCCTCTTTGTCCTGTGCGCGGCCCGCGCGCTCGGTCGTGTTCTCCATGTCCTGCAGCCACGCCGGTTCCTCGGTGGTCTTGTCCGTCGAGACTTCGCTGCCGAGCGACCGGAAGCCGGCGAAGTACTTCGGCGAGACGGGGATGTCGTCCTGCGTCAGTCCGTTCGGCAGGTCGTCGGCCGACTGCGGGACGTAGCCGTCCTCGGGGAAGTCCTCGACGGTGTCCGGCACGACGAAGTTCCAGAAGGCCTGCCAGACCGACGCTTCGTCGAACTGGAGGATGGGTTGGACGCGGTCGTGCGGCGGGTAGATGTCGGGGTCGTGACGCGGCGAGAAGAACGTCTCGTCCGCGCGCGCCTCCTGTTCGTCCCAGCGGACGCCGGAGATGACGCCGTCGACGTCGTACTCTTCGAGGGCGTCGTTCAGCGCCACCGTCTTCAGGAGGTGGTTGCCGACGTACGTGTCCAGCAGGAACGGGAACGTGTCGTCCTCGTACTCCAGCAGGTTGCGGATGTGGTGCTGGTTGTGCTCGGACAGTTCGTCGACCGGGATGTCGTCGCCCGGTTCGAGTCCGTGTTCGTCGACGTACGCGCCCACGTCCTCGTTGCGGGCGTAGATGACGTCGAGGTCCCACTCGTCGGCCCACTTGTCGACGAAGTCGTGAATCTCGTCGAAGTGCTGGTAGTGGTCGATGAACACCGCCGGCGGCACGTCGTAGCCGTGTTTCTCGGCGACCTCTTTGATGAAGTAGAGGCAGAGCGTCGAGTCCTTCCCGCCGGTCCACATCACGACGGGGTTCTCGTACTCTTCGAGGCCCTTCTTCGTGACTTCGATGGCCTTCTCTATCTTGTGCTGGATGCTCGGATAGTCTTCGGGAGTCTCTCCTTCGCCGTCGCTGTAGTCGACGTCGAGATAGTCGGGGAAGCCTTCTGCCATACAGTAATTACATCTAATTAGCGGGGTAAAGTGTCTTTTGCCCTGCGCACGCCGTGGGAGTGACTGTCGACTCCCGTCAGTCTGCCCCGGTCGGCGTCAGCCAGTGCGACCGGTCGAGGGGAGCGGTGCTCGCGTCCCGGTCGAATCGAGGGGACGGATTCTGTCGCGCGGTCGCCGACCAGAACGGACGGCCACCCGACGGATGCGGCTTTCGAACGAAGAGCTCTGCGTCCGCTGACACGTGTATCACAGCCCGCAAAACCGGCCGACCGATGAGCGTTCCGCCTGCGCGTTAGCTGATGAACTTGTTGTCGCGCCAGTTGACGCCGCCGCCGCCGGACCCACCCTTCGAGGGGTTCTCGACGACCTCGATGCTCGCCGGTCGTTCTTCCCCCTCGACGATACGCGTCGCGTGCAGGTCGCCGTCCGCCTCGGTGATGGCGGTGAGCGTCCCTTTCTCGGAGATTTTGGCGATCTCCGTGAGTACGAGGAACATCGGGTACTGGAGGGCGGTGTTCTGGAGAACCGTCTCGCGGTCGCCTTTGAAGCAGGCGAACTCGACGAGTTCGGAGGGAATCTCCTCCTCCTCTTCGCCCCACTTCGGGGCACCCGCACGCGGAGGTTCTTCCTCGTAGACGCGGTTCTCCGTGACGCTCGCTTTGAGCTGCGCCGTCGGAGTGTACTTGCTGAGATTGTCGTCGGCCGCGACGGCCTTGAGGATGAGCGTGTTGTTCCGGCGGGTCACCTCTACGTCCTCGACCTCCGGCGGGAGGTCGGGGTCGTTCTCGAAGTACTCCATGACATCTTCCAGTGGCAGTTCGAGCGTCGAATGAAGTCGGTATACGCGGCCTGACATTGTTGGAAACAGTATCGGAGTGCTGTGACGCGCGGCGGCGCGACGTCGATACCTGTGTGCATGTAGGGCCTGCGAACATATATGGCCTACTCTTTGATTCGGTGTATCGAGTCGAAATAGAAGTCGTTCCGAACGCCGCCGGACGGGGCTTAGGTTCCGGGGCGTCTGAAGGTGTTTTCGACCGCCTCAGCGTCTGTCGTGGGCGTCGAATCCTCGTCTCAGGCGGACAGCGTCTCGCCGAGTTCGCCGCGTTCGTCCAGTTCCGAGAGGATGTCGCTCCCGCCGACGAACTCGCCGTCCACGTACGTCTGCGGGATGGTCTCCCAGCCGCTGTGTTCCTTCAGGGCCGCGCGGTAGGCGTCGAGGGCGGGGAGCACGTCCACCGTCTCGAACGACTCGCGGTGCTTGCCGATGAGTTCGAGGGCGCGCGCGGAGTAGCCGCACTGCGGCATCAACTGGTTGCCCTTCATGAACAACACGACGTCGTTCGACTCGATGAGTTCCTCGACTCGCTCTCGGACGTCCGCTTCGGACAGGTCGTTCCCGGGTTCGAAGGTCATGTCCCGGGATAGGCGACGACGCGACAAAGGGGTTGCGTCGTCGGAGGCCGAGGCGAGGGCCGGAGCGCTACGACTCGCGGCCGACGCCGACCACGTCGATGAGCGAGTAGACGGGGACGCCGTCGATGTCTTCGAGTCCCTGTTTGTCCACGATGACGACGCAGGCGACCGGTTCGCCGCCCTCCTCGCGGATGGCGTCGATGGTCTCCGTCATCGTCGTGCCGGAGGTGACGGTGTCGTCTACGACGTAGCACTCCCGGTCGCGAATCTGCGCGAAGTTGCGCGAGAACGACCCGCCGAGTTCGTCGATGTCGCCCTCGTCCCACTGGTGTTTCGCGGGCGCGTACGACCCGAGGTCCGTGTCGAGTTCCCGCGCGACGACGGTGGCGAGGGGTGCGCCGGCCTTCTCGATGCCGATGGTCAGGTCCACGTCCTCGCCTTCCTTCTGCAACAGGTCGGCCATCGCGTGGGCGATGTACCCCATGCGCTTGGAGTCCCGGCCGATGGCGCTCCAGTCGACGTGGATGTCCTGCGGACCGCTCGTCCCGCCGGCGTCGTCCGTCTGCTCGGGACTCGACGCGCCGCTTCGGTCCACGAGCCAACTCGCCGTCTCGCGAGAGACGTTCAGTTCGTCGGCGATCTCACCTTTCGACAGACCTCGGTCCGCGAGTTCGGCCGCACTCGCGATGAGGTCATCGACGTTCTTCATACGTGCTGAATTGTACGGCGGTTTTTATAGTGGTGTCGTCGTCTTCGAATGCCGCCGCGAACTCGTCCAAGTCGTAGACGCCGGTGACGAGTGCGTCGGTGAACCACTCGGGGAACTCCGCGAGGGTGTCCACCGCCGACTCGAAGTGCTTGACGTGGGAGTTGACGCTGCCGACGACGCTCTTGTTGTGCAACACTATCTCCCGGTGTATCTCGCCGCCGTCCACCTCGAACTCCCACGACCCGGGGACACCGAGGAGGGCGGCGACGCCGTTCGGTGCCAGCGCGTAGATGCTCTCGAAGGCGTGCTTCGCG
>NZ_WPCD01000244.1:0-4764 GCF_009741955.1 Halogeometricum sp. CBA1124
GCGGGCGACGTGGTGCTGGTAGACGGTCGGATTCATGAGGCGCGGGCGAGCAACAGCGACTCGGCCGTCTGGACGTTCCCCTCTGCGAGGACGAGTTCGCCGTCTGCGAACGTGACGTTCTCGAATCAGTCGTTCGGTGGTCGATGGTGCCGTAGGGACGCCCGTGTGTGGTGAGCGTCCCGCACGAGGTAGTCCATCCGGTCGACGTCCAACTCCCCGGAGACCAGTTGGCCGAGTTCGCCCTCCCCGCGGACGATGGCGGCGACGCGGTCCGGGTCGAGGCCGTGGGCGACGAGGGCCGCCGCCACCTCGGTCCCGTCGAGGAGGTGACCTATCTCGTCGTGGTGCGCGCCGGTCCGACGGCGGATGACCTCCTCGGTCTGGTGGCCGTACGGGCCGTGGCCGACGCGTGGAGGAGGGCCGCCGCGCGGACGTGCCGCGCCCTGTCGCCGTCGATTTCGAGGTGGTCGAGGGCGCGGGCGGCGAGGTGGTAGACGCCCAGCGAGTGCTCGAACCGCGTGTGGTTCGCCGAGGGATAGACCAGCCGGACGGTCGAGAGCTGTTTGACGTGCCGGAGGCGTTGCATCTCCGGCGCGTCCACGAGGTCCTCGGCGAGGGCGTCGAGGCCGATGTAGTCGTGGACGCTGTCCTTTATCGCGTTCATACTCGGAGTCGTCGGTGCGCCGTCAAATAGCCTGACCTTCTCGTTCCCGTTCACGCTCGCCGCCCCTCTCGCTCGTGGGGGCGGTTCACCGCGTCCGCTCGCGTCGAATCTCCGCGACGACGCGCTGCGCCGTCTCCGTGGCGACCGCGTCGGCGAGGTGCCGCCGGTACGCCGGCCGCGAGACGACACCGGTCGCCGAGTCCGCGAGGCGGTAGTCGCCCGACGCGACCAGGTCGGGGCCGTCGCGCGAGTCGAAGACGACGACGTCGTCGGCCAGGGCGGCCTCGACGTGTTGTTCGTGGCCGTTCGCGTCGTAGACGGCGCGCCACTCGACGGTCGCACTCGGCGTCACGGGGTTCCACCGGCCGTCCCACTCGTCCACGACGACCACGACGACCGGCGCGTCGCCGTCGGGAATCTCCTCGGCGACGGTCACGTCGAGGCCCTCGGCGGCGAACGCCTCCCGGACCTGCCGTTCGAGGCGCGGCCGCACCGACTCGGGCGCGCGCACGACCACCGTCACCGCCGACGGGGCCGGGACCGACGCGTTCCCCACCGTCGTCGACGACGCGGTGGTCGTGCCGGACACCTGCGTCTGGTAGTTCGCGGCGGAGACGTCGGCCACGAGGAGGACGCCGAGGACCGGTGCGGCGACGGTGGCGACGACGAGAGCGAGGGCGACTGCGAGACGGAGACGGGAGTCGAGTTCGGTCATCGCCGCGACTTCGACCCGCGGACGCAAGTGACTTTCCGGTGGCCGCGAGTGCCGGTGAGGGAAGTTTCAAATCGCCCGTCCGCTTACCGCCGGGCATGGTCACGTTTCTCGCCGGGGGGACGGGCACCCCGAAGTTACTCGACGGTTCGGGCGAGGTGTTCGCCCCGTCGGAGACCACCGTCGTCGCCAACACGGGCGACGACGTGGAACTCGGCGGGCACCTCGTCTGTCCCGACGTGGACACCGTCCTGTTCCACGGCGGCGGCGTCCTCGACACCGACCGCTGGTGGGGCATCGCGGGCGACACGACGGCGACGGACGACGAACTACACCGCCTTGCCGAGGCGGCCGGCCTCGAACCCGGACCGCGCTACCTCCCCGCGGAGGCGCAGACCGCCGGCCGCGACATCGCGCGCTGGCGGCGGTTCTCCGGGGTCGCCGAGTTCATGGAGATAGGCGACCGGGACCGCGCGGTCCACCTCACGCGCACCTCCCTCCTCGACGAGGGCCACACGCTGACCGAGGTGACGCGGACGCTCGCGGACGCCTTCGACCTCGACGTCGAACTGCTGCCGATGTCGGACGACCCCGTCGCGTCCATCGTCCACACCGACGAGGGCGCGATGCACTTCCAGGAGTTCTGGGTCCACCGCCGCGCCGACCCCGAGGTCGAGGACGTGGAGTTCCGCGGGGCCGACGACGCCGAACCGACCGACGCCGTCCGCGACGCCCTGACGGACCCCGTCGTGGTCGGCCCCTCGAACCCCGTCACCAGTCTGGGTCCGATGCTGGCGATGGACGCCTTCCGCGACGCCCTCGACCGGACGCCCGTCGTCGCCGTCTCGCCGTTCGTCGAGGACCGGGTGTTCTCCGGCCCGGCGGCGGAACTGATGGCCGGCGTCGGCCTCGACCCCTCCACCGCCGGCGTCGCCGACGCTACCCGTTCGCCGACGCGTTCGTCCTCGACGACGACGACGGCACGTCGCTGGACCGCCCCGTCGTCCGCACCGACACGAGGATGGACGGCCCCGACGACGCCGCGCGCGTCGCCCGCGCCGTCGCCGACGCACTCGCGGAGGTGTCGTGATGTTCGAACCGCGCGTCGCCCTCGCGAGTCTCTCGGGCGAGGCGGACGCCGCGTGGGCGCGACGGGCCGCGCCGTACGCCGGGATGGCGTTCCTCGGCGGCGTCAGCCTCGACGAGGAGAGCAGGGCGGCGGCCCGCGAACTCGTCGCCCGCGACCGGAACGAGTTCCTGCCGGACGACCCGTTCGCGTTCGTCGCCGAGCAACTCGACGCCCTCGCCGACGCCGACGTCGACGCCGCGGTGAACGTTCGGAGCGCGACGCTGGACCCCGTCCGCCGCGCTGCGAGCGCCTGCGCCGACCGGGGCGCGGTGCTGGAGGTGAACGCCCACTGCCGACAGCCGGAACTGTGCGCCGTCGGGTGCGGCGAGCGCCTCCTCCGCGACGCCGACCGCCTCTGCGAGTACGTCGCCGCCGCGGCGGACGAGGGGGCGACGGTGAGCGTGAAAGTCCGCGCCGAAGTCGCGGGCGTCGACCTCGGGGAGACGACCCGGCGGGTCGCCGACGCCGGCGCGTCGATGGTCCACGTGGACGCGATGGACTCCGAACCCGTCGTCGCCGACGTCGCGACGGCGGTCGGCGGCGACGACGCGGCCCCGTTCGTCGTCGCCAACAACGAGGTGCGCGACGCCGAGAGCGTCCGCGAGTACCTCGACTACGGCGCCGACGCGTCAGCGTCGGCCGACCGAGCACCGACCCCCGCGTCCTGCGGCGCGTCCGGGCGGCGGTGGACGACTGGTTCGCAGCGGAGGTGGACGCGTGACCGACGACCCGACGGCCGACGATTCGGCTGGCGATGGCGCGGCGGAAGACGGGCACGAGCGTCCCCGAACGCCCGCCGAGAACGCCCAACTCGCGCTCCTGTTGGACGTCGCCGGGACGCCGAAACCCGGCAACGTCGACAGGGCGCGGGACCTCCCGGACCTCCGGTTCGAGCACTTCCTCGCCGGTGCCGTCGGGTCGGGCGAGGGACTCCGACGGGCCGAGTCGGGTGCCCCCGTCGGACTGGCGTTCGAACGCGCCGTCGAGGGGATGCGCCACCAGTCGGGCGGCAACACACAGTTCGGCTGTCTGCTCCTCCTCGTCCCCCTCGTCCGCGCCGCGGCCGCCGGCGAACTCTCATCTGCCGGCGTGACGAGGGTGGTCGAGTCCACCACCGTCGCCGACGCCGCGGACTTCTACCGCGCCTTCGAACACGTGGACGTGGCCGTCGGCGACCCGCCGGCGGACGCCGCGGCCCTCGACGTGCGCCGGGGGAGCGACGCGATTCCCGCCCTGCGCGAACGCGGGACGACCCTGTACGACGTGATGGCCGCGAGCGAGGGCGACGGCAACGCCGAGGAGTGGACGGACGGCTTCTCGCGGACGTTCCGGACCGCCGCCGCCATCCTCGACGACGACGGCCCCGTCCCGGACCGCGTCGCCCGGGCGTTCGTCGGCCTCCTCGCCGACTGGGAGGACTCGCTGGTCCGGACGAACCACGGCCCGGAGGCGGCCGCCGAGGTGCGCCGCCGCGCCGCCGAGGCCCGCGGCGACCCCGAACGGGTGGCCGAACTCGCCGACGAGTTCGTCGCCGAGGGCGTCAACCCGGGGACGACGGCGGACGTCGTCTGCGCGGCGACGTTCGTCGCCCTCGAACGGGGGGTGGAGGTGTGACCGGAGACGAGGGGTTCCCCGACGGGTGGCCGGTCGGACTCCGGGGGGTCACCGAGTCGGTGGTGACCACGCGCGGACCGAACGACCTGTGGAACGTCGCCGCCCTCGGACTGCACGCGCCCGACGAGGCGGCGGACCCCGTGACGGCGACGACGTGGGGCAACACCCGGACGCGGCGGAACTTCCACCGTCGGGGCGGCGGAGTGGTGCAGTTCGTCTCGGACCCCCGCGAGTTCGTCTCGGCGGCGATGACCGTCCGCGAGGAACCCGACCCGGTCCTCGACGCGGCGCACGCGTGGGTCGACGTCGAGGTGACGCGCGTCGACGGCGGCGAACGCGGCGGGACGCGCTGGGAGGAGTGGGAACTGCACCCGCGCGAGAGCGCCGTCGTCTCGACGACGGTTCCCACCGTCAACCGCGGGTTCGCCGCGGTGATAGACGCCACGGTGGCCGCCTCGCGTCTCGACGTGGACGCCTACGACACCGACGAACTGCTCTCCCGACTGCGCTACTTCGGGGAGACGGTGGAGACGTGCGGCGGCGACGCCGAGAAGGAGGCGTTCGCCACCGTCGAGAGGCTATCGGGGTGGCGGGAGCGACTCGAAGAGCGGTCCTGAGCGTCGCGCCGCGACGGGGGACGGAACG
>NZ_WPCD01000333.1:0-2034 GCF_009741955.1 Halogeometricum sp. CBA1124
AGAAGGACGAGACGTCCCGCGTCGCGCGCGCGACGAACATGATGCACACGACAAGGGGTTGTCGACCAACATCGGCTGGCAGGACAAGGACGCCTACGGCAACTCCCTGTCGTCCAATCAGCGCCAGAAGATGCAGCGACTGCGTACGTGGAACGAGCGGTTCCGCACGCGCGACTCCAAAGAACGCAACCTGAAGCAGGCGCTCGGCGAAATCGACCGGATGGCGTCGGCGCTCGGACTCCCCGACAACGTTCGCGAGACGGCCTCGGTCATCTACCGCCGTGCGCTGGACGACGACCTGCTCCCCGGCCGCTCCATCGAGGGCGTCGCCACCTCGGCCCTGTACGCCGCCGCGCGCATGGCCGGCACGCCCCGGTCGCTCGACGAGATTACGGTGGTGTCCCGCGTCGACAAAGACGAGATATCGCGGACGTACCGCTACGTCGTCCGCGAACTCGGCCTCGAAATCGAACCCGCGGACCCCGAGCAGTACGTCCCGCGGTTCGCCTCGGAACTCGGCCTCACCGACGAGTCCGAACGCCACGCCCGCCAACTGCTGAAGACGGCCAAAGAACAGGGCATCCACTCCGGGAAGTCGCCCGTCGGCCTCGCCGCCGCGGCCATCTACGCCGCCTCCCTGCTCGCCAACGAGAAGGTGACGCAGAGCGAGGTGAGCGAGGTGGCCAACATCTCGGAAGTGACCATCCGCAACCGCTACCACGAACTGCTCGAGGCCGAAGAAGGCCTGACGGCCTGACCGACTCCTGCTTCTCCGCGGCCGCGACGGAAACAGCCAACCGCTCCCGCTCCGAACGGCGGTGCATGGAGACGACGCGACACTTCACTGCGACCGTCTACATCGTCAACGAGGGGGCCGTCGCCCTCCACCACCACGAACGACTCGGCATCGAGATTCCGCCGGGCGGCCACGTGGACAGGGACGAACTCCCGCACGAGGCGGGCTTGCGCGAGGTGGTCGAAGAGACCGGTCTCGACGCCAAGTTACTGGACGAAACCGACCCGGTGGACGCGCCTGACGGCGAACGCCTGCCGGACCCGCGACACCAGATGCTGTACGACATCAACGTCCACGGCGACGGCGGCGTCGGCCACCAGCACATCGACCACATCTACTACGCGACGGTATCGTCCCGCGACATCGACCCGAACGGCGACGACGAGGCGGACCCGGAGGTGTGGACGTGGTACGACGCCGCCGCCCTCCGCGAGTCCGACCTCGACCCCGACACCGTCCAGTTCTCCCTCGAAGCCATCGACGTCGCCGCGTCGGCCGACTGAGCGACCGGGCGTACGTCTCGCCGCCTCACTCCTCGACGAGCGACCGGACGTACTTCTCGACGTGGTCGTCCATCCGACGCTTGTAGCCGGCCCGCCGCGCCAGTCGGTCGAGTTCCCGCGACGCGTACGTCCCGTACTGGACGGCCTTCTTGTCCGCCGCGGCCACGTCGGCGGGGACGAGTCCGCGCGCCACCTCGCGGAGGGCGACTTTCCGGCGGCCGTCGGCGACGAGCAGTTCCCCCGGTAGCGGAAGCGCGGCGGCCACCACGTCGTCGTGGAGGAGGGGGGCCACGGGTTCGCGCCCGCCGCGCGGAGGGCGAGCACGTCGCGTTCCAACTGGTCGGGGAGCGTCCGAATCAGTTCGGTCGCCGCGCCGCGGACCGTCTCCGCCTCGACGCGCGGGTCGTCGGGCGCCTTCGCCACCTTCGCGTACCCGCCGAACAGTTCGTCCGCGCCCTGCCCGACGGCGAGTCGGTCGAAGCCGTCCGCGGCGACGCGCTTGCCGACGAGGTAGAGCGGCAGGACTATCTGCAGGTCCATCGGGTTCGTCCGGCCGAGAATCGAGACGAGTTCGGGGACGGCCTCGCGGAGTGCGTCGTGGGTCAACTCGACGACGCGCACCTCGCGGTCCATCGCCGCGGCGGCGTCGCGCGCCGCGGCCACGTCGTGACTCCCCTCGAAGCCGGGCACGTAACACGGGCGCCGCCGGCACGCCGGCGGCGACGACGGCGGAGT
>NZ_WPCD01000293.1:0-3024 GCF_009741955.1 Halogeometricum sp. CBA1124
GGCGTCGAGGAACTCGAACGGCGACTGCTTGCCGAGGAACCGTCGAAGGACGGCGGCGCGCAGGACGTGTTGGAGGACGAGGACGACGAGAACGGCGGCGACGGCGACTGACGACGCCGGCGACGATTCGGGCGGGGAAGCCGACGACGATTCGGCGGGGAGGCCGACGACGACTCGGCGGGGAGGCCGACGACGACTCGGCGGGGAAGCCGACGACGACTCGGCGGGGAAGCCGACGACGACGGCGGCCGGTGCGGTCAGGGCGTCCCGCGGTCGAAGATGGCGACGTCGCACTCGACGCTCCGAAGTCGCTCGAACGTCGGCGGCGAGACGAACCGCGAGGCCGCCGAGCGCTCCTGACTCGACCCGAGGACGAGCAGGTCGTACGACCCCGCGTTCGCGGAGATGAACGACTGCACGTCGGACCGCGAGACGCGCGTCTCGATGGGGCCGTCCGCCGTCTCCGCGAAGTTGGCGAGTCGCGTCTCGGCCGTCCGGCGTTCCACCTCGTTCGAGATACAGGTGGTGACG
Organism: Halogeometricum sp. CBA1124; assembly: GCF_009741955.1. Lineage (NCBI taxonomy): Archaea > Methanobacteriati > Methanobacteriota > Halobacteria > Halobacteriales > Haloferacaceae > Halogeometricum > Halogeometricum sp. CBA1124. The sequence continues at coordinate 532 of NZ_WPCD01000293.1, forward strand.
CTGACGACGCCGTTCTGGCCGGCGAGGCGGGTCGCGAAGTCTATCATCGCGTGGGCGGTGTCGCCCGGGCGGGACACCAGCACGAGGATGCGCTTCCAGCGTCGGGTGTCGCCGACCGAGCGGAACGCGACGGCGTCCAACTGACTGCGGAAGATGCCGCGGACGTACTCCGAGAGGAGGCCGCGGTCTTCCTCGTACGGCGTCACCACGAGGTCGCAGTTGGCGTTCTGCGCGGCCTGCACCGTCGTCGGAACGGGGTCGCCCGCGGCGACGACGACTTCGCAGGGGACGCCGACGCTCGTCCGGATGTCGGCGGCGCACGACTCGAGTTCCGACACCGTCTCGTCCGCCTCCGCGGAGAGATCGGCGTCGTCGCCCTCGGTCGTGGCGATGTCGGCCTCGTCGGGGCCGATTGCCGTCTCGGGCGCCTCCGCGACGATGCCGAGCAACACCACCTTCCCGGCGTCGTGGGCCGCGGCGAGGCGCGCGCCGAACAGGGCCGTGCGCGGGGCGTCGTCGCCGCGCATGGGGACGAGGACGTGGTCGTCGCCGTGGACCGTCTCGTACAGGTACTGCGCGCGGCGTTCGTAGAATCGCTCGCGCCAGACGACGAACGCGCCGGCGACGATGGCCGACGCGAGGAAGATGTTGACGACGTACGCGACGGCGCTCTCCGTCTGGGACACCGCCGTCGCGGGGTTGGAGACGAGGGCGAGGAGTGCCGTCGAGAACGCCGACGGCGCCTCGACGTCGATGGCCCACGTGACGACGCCGGTGAGGAACACCGCCAGCGCGGCGCTCACGGGGTGCGGCGTCGCCGTCTGCGGTTCGCCGTACGTCGCCACGATGAACCACAGCGACACGAGGCCGCAGACGGCCCCGATGGTCAGGCTCCCGACGAAGCGAACGGGGTCGGCGTACCGCCCCTCGGGGTCGGAGAACAGCGTGTACGTCCCCGACGCAAGCGGCGGGAACAGGAGGTACGAGAGCGTGCCGATGCGTCCCGTGAGGAACGTCACGAACCCGATGATGAGCGGGACGAACAGCAGGATAGAGAGATGCAGCAGGTTGCTCGTGTTCTCCAGCCAGCGACGGAACTCCGACAGCTCACGCCGTTCGACCCGGCGAACCCGGGCGAGGAGCGGCGAGATTCGCGCCAGCAGCGAGGCGGCGACCCGTCGGAGTCGAGACACGGCTTACGCGAGTGTCGTGACCGCGTCCAACGTCAGCGTGATGGCCCGTTCGACGTTGTTCTTCGCCTTCTCCGGCAGTTCCTCGTCGGAGTCGGCGCCCTTCTGCGTCCCCTTCACGAGGTTGCCGTCCACCGTGCAGATGCGCCCGCGCGGAGTCCGCGCCGCCGCGCGAGGGAGAACAGCGTCGCCGCCTCCATCTCGACGGCGAGGAGGCCCGCCTCGTTCCACGCCTCGACGTACTCCTCGGACTCGTTGTAGAACGCGTCGTCGGAGACGATGGGGCCGACGTGGACGTCCTCGTCGTTCGCTTCCGCCGAGTCGACGAGGGCGGACAGCACGTCGTAGTCGGGGACGGCCGGGATGACCGCCGACTCGTAGCGCTTGGAGGTGCCCTCCTCCTTCGCGGCACCGGTCGCCACGATCATGTCGCCGATTTCGACGTGTTCCTGCAGTGCGCCGATGGTGCCGACCCGGACGAACGTCTCGACGCCGACGCGCGCGAGTTCCTCGACGGCGATGGCGGCCGAGGGACAGCCGATGCCGGTCGAACAGATGGTGAGCGGGACGCCCTCGTAGGTGGCGTTGACGACCTTGTACTCGCGGTTCTCCGCGACTTCCTCGACGTTCTCGCACTGCGCGGCGATTCGCTCGACGCGCCCGGGGTCGCCGGGGACGAGTGCGATGTCTTCCACGTCGCCCTCCTCGACGAGCAGGTGGGGTTGCTTGGCCATACACGAGCCTCACGCGACGGGCTGAAAAGCGCCGCGGTCCGGGGAGCGGCGGACTGAGTCGCACCGACGGCCCTCACCCGAGTTCCGGCGCTCTCACCGCGTTCGTCGCCGCCTAACGGGTGATTGGCATTCCTTAACGACGACGACAGTCACGATATTCGACTGATAACTAAGCCCGTCCGGGGCGTTGCACTCGATGGCCGTCGAAGACCGGTCCGCTCCGAGAGGTTCCATCCCATCCCCCCTCGACCGAACGGGCGCGTTCCCCCTCGCCCGACCTTGCGTCACCATCTCCGGGGCGGAACGGTTCGGCCACCGTGCGACGCGGCGCGCCAGACCGGCGCTCGCTGCCGCGCGAGTATCCCCCCGGTTCACTCGCGTCTCGACGCGCCGTCACCCGCGCGCGGCGTCGCGGCGGCCGCTTCGACGGTATCACACTCCCCCTTTCAGCATGTCACTCACACCGGACACGGCCGGCGTCGACGCGAGCGACCCCGCCGCAGCGTGGCGGTTCGCCGTCGCCTGCGTCGCCACGCGCCGGACGCTCGCCGTCGCGACGGCGTTCGCCG